>JAQWBY010000242.1:0-2932 GCA_028706165.1 Lentisphaeria bacterium
GCCGTCTTCGACGTGGGCTACGCCATGACCAAAGCCGCCGTGCGCATGTTCAGCCGCGAGGCCGCCCTCGAGTTCAAAGACCGCGCCATCACCGTCAACACCATCGATCTCGGTGCCTGTAAAATCGAGTTCAAAACGGGCAACTATCCCTTCCGGATTATGATGCCGCCCGGCATCATGCAGCAGCCACGGCACCCGGTCCATAAAATCACCACCCCCGAAGACGTCGGCCAGCTCGTGCTCTTCCTCGCCTCCGCCCAAGCGGCCCAAATCACCGGCGCCGGCATCCGCATTGACGGCGGCGCCCTCCTTGTCTGAAACCACCACCACCCACGCACCCGAAAGGCCCTGTCATGAGATTCGACTGCAAAGACGACATCATCCAACTGACCCCGGAGTGGAAAGGCGAACGCTTCCCCAATGGCCGCCCACGCGTGCCCGACGCCGTCCTCAACCGCCTCCGCCAAGTCACCTTCGAAGAAGCATGGGGCCCCCTCTGGGGCCAAGGCTATAAATACCAGTGGGAATGCGATTTCAAACTGGTGCACCCCGACACCAAACTCGTCGGCCGCGCCGTCACTGCCGTCATGGTGCCCATGCGCCCCGATCTGCACAAGACCCTCCTCGACTACGGCCACCAGACCGAAAACCGCCGCGGCTTCTTCAATCAGTGGGTCATCGACCAACTCTCCGAAGACGACGTCGTCGTCGTTGATCTCTTCGATAAAATCGCCCAGGGCACCTACGTCGGCGGCAATCTCTCCACCGCCATTGCCACCCGCACCAAACGCGGCGGCGCCGTCATCTGGGGCGGCATCCGCGACCTCGAACAAATAGTCAAAATCAAGGAAACCCAGACTTTCTACCGCGGCGTCGATCCCACCGGCATCGGCGATGTCACCATGACCGGTATGAACGTGCCCTGCCGCATCGGCAAGGCCATCTGCATGCCCGGCGACGTCGTCCTCGGCACTATCTCCGGCGTCATCTTCATCCCACCACAACTGGCCGAAGCCGTCGCCACCCAGGCCGAAAAATCACACGTCCGCGATATCTTCGGCTTCATCCGCCTCGCCGAAAAAACCTACACCACCGCCCAAATCGATACCGCTTGGACGCTGCCCATGTGGCAGGACTTCATCAACTGGTTCAAGAACGACCCGCAGGCCACGCCATACCAGCATCTCACCTGGGACAAAGAACTCGAAAAAGCCCAAACCACCGCCGCCAACAACACCCAAGTCCGCCTCTGAATCAACCAAAGTAGCGGCGGCTTCCAGCCGTTGCTACTCTATCCCGGCGCTTGGCGGCAGCCGCAACAGCGGCGACGACAAGCGCCGGGAATGGTGGCGAGGTGAGGCAAGGTGAGGCTTTGAGTGTGGCAGCAGTGCCGCTATTTTAAGGTGCGAGTTGGTGAGGGATGGACGATGGAAGCACGTGACGTATCGCCAATGATGGAGAATGGCGGATGACGCCTGATGAATTACGCCGGGATAAGGAATTCAAGCAGCTGTGCCGGGTGGTGTCGGAGGCGGTGAATCGCTACGAGATGCTCGCCGAGGGCGACCGGGTGCTGGTGGGACTCAGCGGCGGCGAGGACAGCATGACGCTGATGCACGCCATGGGACAGCTGCAACGACGCGCGCCAATTCGCTTTGAGGTCGTGGCGGCGACGGTCGACATGGGCTTCGCGAGCTTCGACGCGGAGGCACTCAGGCAGTACTGTCAACAATGGCAATGGCCGTGGGAATACGTGAAGATGCCCGGCGCGGACCTGCTACGGGAAAAAGGCGCCGAGGAACGGCCGTGCGCGATGTGCTCGCGGCTCAGACGCGGGCAGCTGCACGCCGTGGCAGATCGGCTGGGATGCAATAAAATCGCGCTGGGACAACAGCTGGATGATCTCTGCGTGAGTCTGCTGATGGCGCTGTTTCGCGGCGGCGGGCTGAAGACGATGGGGCCAAATGTGGCCGCCGATGCCGGCTCAAAACGACTGATCAGGCCGCTGTGTATGATCAGCAAGGAACGGATACGGCAATTCAGCGCAAGGATGCAATACCCGCAGGTGAAATCGTGTCCATTCCACGAACGGCTTGCCGCCGAAGGAGATAGGCATTACCTCGAAGTGATGCTGGAACATCTCGACGGGCGATTTAAAAATGTCCGCAGCGCAATGCTCAAAGGTATGGGCGATGTGAGGCTGGCACATCTCCTCGATAAGCGATACCTGGACTTCAACGCAACCGATGACCCCGATGACGGAAAGCTCTAAGGATGAGGGCGGGGTGGTGAGGATGGTTTTGCGAGTGGGCGGGGAAGGGGCGAGCCCCATATGCGTTAAATTGTTTCAAGCAACCTCAACTTCGCCACCCAAAATTCAGAATTTTAGGAGGAGAAAGAGTCATCGGGCAGTCATTGATATCTGTTGTCCCTGCGGCCTTTTTGACCGTCCTGCCGCATAACCTTCATCCCGGAGGTATTTGAGCGCTGAAGGCGCGATCTATGATAGCCCAGGGCAAGCGACGCCGAAGGCGGCGCGTCGCCCTGGGTAAAGCGCCAGTATTGTTCGTGTTCCTCGGCCTCTTTGGCCCCAGTCGGCGAAGCTGACTGGGGCCAAAGAGGCAATGGAACGATATGTCTTCCCTTTGCTGTACCTGCGCCCTGCACGGTGTTTATTTAGGTCGCCCCTACAGAAATATACCCGTTCCCCAGAAATAAGATATTGCCCTCCCGCACGCCCCAGCGCCGGTCCCTAATCAGTCCCCGAAGTCCAAACGGTCCCCAATGGTCCCCTGGGACTCCTTGCCGTCGAGTGCTATCGATTGCCGTCGAATGCTATCGATTGCTGTCGATTGCCGTCGAATGCTATCGATTGCCGTCGAGTGCTATCGATTGCCGTCGAATGCTATCGATTGCTGTCGATTGCCGTCGA
>JAQWBY010000242.1:3032-6110 GCA_028706165.1 Lentisphaeria bacterium
TGCCGTCGAATGCTATCGATTGCCGTCGAGTGCTATCAATCGCTGACCGATTTTTCCCGGCCCCAATTTTCCCCCTCGCTCTTTTTGTATTTTTTTGTGAGAAACATACATTACAGATTCTTGTGTTTATGAAAATATCACTCCGTATCATCACTGCCTGCCCGGCATGCCGGTGGGCGTTTTTTTGAGGGGCTGCGAGTCAATGAAGCGAAACATCGTATTGTGCGGCGTTGGTGGCCAGGGCATTTTGCTGGCGGCCAAGATCATCGCCGAGGCTGCGGAGTTGCAGGGCTATCAGGTCACCACGCATGAGATTCACGGCATGGCCCAGCGTGGCGGTTCGGTGACAGCGCAGATTCGCTATGGCGAAGAAGTGCATTCGCCGTTGATTTTGGAAGGCGAGGCGGACATATTGGCGTCGTTGGAGGCCATTGAGGCCATTCGCTACGCGCATTACTTGCGTCCGGGGGGTCTGGCGGTGATTTCGCAGCAGCAGCTCATACCGGTGACGGTCTCCACTGGCCAGGCTCAGTATCCCACCGACATTGAGAAGATGCTGCCCCGGGCTTTCCCGCGCTACAAATATCTCGATTTCTGTTGCATTGCCGAGGCGTTGGGCAATGCCCGCATGAGCAACACGGTGCTGCTGGGCGCGCTTTCGACCGGCCTGGACGAAATTCCGCCCGCGACCTGGGAGAAGGCCATCGCCGCCTGCGTCAAGCCGGCCTTTGTCGCCATGAACACCACGGCCTTCCACAAAGGCCGCGCGCTCTGAGTTGTCACACCATATACGCCACCATAGCCTCGTGAGTGAACATTACCGAAGGAAGAGCGCTCCATGAGCAACAACTACTTCAACCCCGTCGAAGAGTGCTATTCAACCGATGAACTGCGCGCCGTGCAGGACGAGCGCCTGCGCCAGGTCGTCCGCCACACCGACCGCAACAGCCGCTATTTCCACCGGCGTTATCAGGCCGCCGGCATTGACAGCGCCGGCTTCCGCGGCCTAGACGATCTCCAGACGCTGCCCTTCATGAGCAAAATCGACTTCCGCGAAGAGTACCCCGACGGCATGTGCTGTGTGCCCAAGGACCGCATCGTCGAAATGCACATGTCCAGCGGCTCCACTGGCACGCCGGTGGTCATGCTCTACACCCAGCACGATGTCGATCAGTGGGCCGAATGCATGGCGCGCTGCTACTGCATGGCCGGCGCCAAACCCGGCGACGTGGTGCAGATCACCCCCGGCCTCGGGCTCTTCAACGGCGGCTTCGGCTGCTTCCACGGCGCCCGCGCCAATGGCATGTTCATCATCCCCGCCGGCCCCGGCAACACCCAGCGCCAGATACACCTCGCCCGCGACTTCAAGACCAGGGTGCTCGTCGGCGTGGTTTCCTATGGCACCCGCATTATGGAAATGATGCAGGAAATGAAGGTGACCCTACCCGACCTCAAGATCGGCATCTTCGGCGCCGAGGCCTTCTCCGATGCCATGAAGGCCAAGCTGCGCGACGGCATGGGCATTGACGCCTACGACATCTACGGCATGACCGAAACCGGTGGCATCGGCACCCTCGGCCAAGACTGCTGCGCCCACAATGGCACCCACGTCTGGGAAGACCACTACATCGTCGAAGTCCTCGACGCAACGACCCACCAGCCCGTCGCCGACGGCCAGCTCGGCGAACTCACCATCACCTCACTCACCCGCGAGGCGCTGCCCATCATCCGCTTCCGCACTGGCGATCTCACCAGCGTCCTCTCCCGCGAAAAATGCGTCTGCGGCCGCAGCCACGTCCGCCTCGCGCCCATCAGCGGCCGCGTCGACGACATGCTCATCATCAAGGGCGTTAATTTCTTCCCCAGCCAGGTCGAACAGTCCCTCATGAAAATCCCCGGCGTGCTGCCGCAATACCAGATTTTTGTCAACGACGTCAATGGCGTCAAGGAACTCTACATCAAGGTCGAGGCGGAACCCGGCGTCACCGGCCACCAAATCGTCAAACAACTGCGCGAAGACCTCGGCTTCTCCCCCGACGGCGATGTCTTCCCGGCCGGCACCCTGCCCCGCCAAGAGGGCAAAGCCAAACGCGTCTTCTATATGAAAGATGGAGTGGAGATTAAATGAAGCAGCTGCTCTCTGGCAACGAAGCCATCGCCCGCGGCGCCTGGGAAGCCGGCGTCCATGCCGCCTTCGGCTACCCCGGCACGCCGTCCACCGAAATCCTCGAATCCCTGGTGAAATTGCCGGACGTCTATTGCGAGTGGTCGCCCAATGAAAAGGTCGCCCTCGAAGCCGCTGCCGGCTCCGCCATCGCCGGCACCCGCAGCATGGTCACCATGAAGCACGTCGGCCTCAATGTGGCGGCCGACCCGCTCATGACCCTGTCCTACATCGGCGTAGTGGCCGGCATGGTCGTAGTCGTCGCCGACGACCCCGGCATGCACTCGTCCCAAACCGAACAGGACACCCGCCACTACGCCCGACTCGCCAAAGTGCCCATCCTCGAACCGGGCAATGCCGTCGAATGCCGCGACTTCATGATCCGCGCCTTCGAACTCTCCGAGACCTACCGCTGCCCCGTCATCCTCCGCTCCACGACCTGCGTCAGCCACTCGCGCTTTCTCTGCGAGACCAAGGACCGCCAGGCCCGCGAACGCATTGCCTTCGAACGCAACCCCTCGCAGTTCGTGCCGCTGCCACTCTGGGGCCGCAAACTCCGCAGCAAGGTCGAAGAGCGCCTCGACCGCCAAAGCGCAGCCGCCGCCGCCGCTGTCGACCTCAATCGCGAATTCCTGCGCGGTACGGCCCTGGGCATCATCTCCTCCGGCGTAGCCGCCCTGCATTGCCTGGACATCTTCCCCGACGCCAGCGTCCTCAAGCTCGGCTGGGCCTGGCCTTTCCCCGATGCGCTCATCCGTGCCTTCGCCGGCAAGGTCCAGCGCCTGGTGGTCATCGAAGAAGGCGACCCCATCCTGGAGGAACACGTCAAGGCCCTGGGCATCGCCTGCGACGGCAAAAATATCGTTCCCAGCACCGGCGAACTCACCCCCGCCCGGCTTATGCAGGTCAAAAGC
>JAQWBY010000243.1 GCA_028706165.1 Lentisphaeria bacterium
TCTTGCACCGGAAGGGGTTTACCATGCCCGCCGGGTTACTCCGGACGGCGGTGGGCTCTTACCCCACCCTTTCACCCTTACCCCGTGAGGGGCGGTTTGCTTTCTGTGGCACTGTCCTTCCCGCGGCGTGTCGTCCGCGGTATCCGGCTTTTCAACCGGACTTCCTGCCCTATGGTGTCCGGACTTTCCTCCCCGTCGAAACGGAGCGGCCGTCCATCGCCAGTTGCGTGCATAAAGTAACTCCGCTAGGGGGCATTTACCAGCAGGAAGGCAGGGCGAAACGCCCCGGGAGGTAATCGGTCAGCGATTGATATTGGCCGGTCCCAGGGGACGCCAGGGACCAGTGGGACTGATTGGCGGCGGGGCGCTGGGGCGAGGACTCACGTCTCACGTCTCACGACTCATGGCCGGGACTGTGGGGACTTTCGGGACCGTGGGGAATGACGCTTTGGACTCAGGGGACTGGTTGACCGACTCTAGGGACTTCTGGTAACAACGTTTTCGGCAGGTTTTCGCAGCCGGATCAGACAGATCAGACAGATCAGACCGATCAGACCGATCCGGCTGCTTGATCGGGCACATCGGACGGATCATCAGACGGATCAGACCGATCAGACCGATCAGACTGATCAAGTCGACGATCCGTCCGATCCGTCTGATCCGTCCGATCCGTCCGCGATAAAAGACAGTCGATCAGACAGATTGGCCAAGTTCGGCCCAGAGGGCCGTACCATGCATATCCCCGGGTGAGGCGCCCGGAGGGCGACGCAACTCGGGGTATGGCAATAACCTGGAATTGCGCCTGGAGGGCACCACATTGGCTCGTCTCGTCCTACCGCGCCAGAGAGGCAAGGTGTGCATCTATTATCAATGGGTGACCGATTACAATTATTTCTTCATGGGGGCCGTTATAGCCATGCAGGGCCCACTTCGGGCGGCTACAGTATGCCGCGCTTTTATTTATCCCCGGCACGATTGCGGTGCACGCCGTAGGAACGGTCAATTGACTTAAGGAGAAGCAGATGAAGTCCCTTATGCGTTCATGTCTCGTCATTGCCGCGTTAAGTACGACCATGTTTTTTGCTCAAGCGCAGGATGCGGCGCCACTGCGTGTTGACAATGCAGATTTCGAGGCCGGTCAGGCCGGTGCCCGGCCCGACAAATGGAACTGGTGGCACCGCGAAAATATCGGCTCGGCGACCTTGGTTGAAGGCGCGCACAGCGGCCGTTTCGCAGCGCACATTGTCGCCGCGGGCAAGGACGACTGGGCTTTTTCCGGCGGCCCGCGCAACGACGTCACTGCCGGCACGGATTACGCCATCAAGGTGTGGTACAAGGGCGAGAAGCCCGGCAGTATGAGCGTGCATGCGGTCGGGCACAAGGACGGCAAATTCGTGACCTGGTCGGTCGGCGAGACCCGTGGTGCCAAGCCCAGCGCCGACTGGGCCGAGGCCATCGGCTACTTTACGGTGCCGGAGGGCATCAATCAGATTTACATTCGCGTCGTTGGCAGTGGCGACACGGACGTCATCATTGACGACATTCGGGTCGTTCCTGAGAAGGCCCCGGTCATTCCTCCCAGTCCACAGATCGAGGGCTTTGCCAAAGCGCGTGTTGGCGAGCAATTCGCCCGTTGTGCGGTTGGTCAGATGGTCGATGGCGCCATGTACCTCAGCTGGCGCCTGCTGGCTGGCGACGCGCCGGACTGTGCGTTCGATGTTTTTCGCACGGTCGCTGGCAAGCGTAGTAAACTCAACGACGCGCCGATCCGCCAGACCTGCGATTGGCTGGACGAGGCGCCTGTCGCTGGCGCCAGTTACGCCGTGGCCGTCAGCGGCAGCGCGGCCGCGCCGGCGCCCGTGGCAATCCTGCCCCTTGACGAAGGGAGCGCCCTGAATTGCAAAATCTTCAAGCTCAGCGATCCCGAAGCCAGCGCGTTCAAGGTCGGCATTGGCGACCTTAATGGCGACGGCGTTTACGACTACGTGGTGATGCACCCCGGCAGTGTGGTCGATCCCTGGCATGTCTACTGGAAAAAATCGACCAAGACTTTCAAGCTGGACGCCTTCCTGAGTGACGGCACGCTCCTGTGGACCTTCGACCGCGGCTGGTCCATTGAGCAGGGCATTTGGTATTCCCCGTTCATCGTCGGCGATCTCACTGGCGATGGCCGGGCCGAAGTGGCGCTGAAGGCCGCCGGCGAGGGCGACCAGCGCGACGAGGAAGGCAAGGTCACCACTGGCGACGAATGGCTGTTGATCCTCGACGGCATGACTGGCGAGGAAATTGCCCGCGCGCCCTGGCCCACTCGTGACGACTTTGACAGCTACAACTTCGCGTCGCGCAACCAGATCGTCATTGCCTACCTCGACGGCAAGACGCCCTGCGTGGTGCCTCTGCGTGGCACCTACACCCGCATGACCGCCGAGGCTTGGCAGCTCAACAACGGCAAGCTCGAAGCCCTCTGGCGCTATGACAACCACGAACGGCCTCGCGCCTACCGTGGCCAGGGCGCGCATACCGCCCACGTCGTCGATATTGATGACGACGGGCGTGATGAAATCATCCTGGGCAGTGTCGTTCTCGATGACAACGGCGATCCGCTCTGGACCACCGGCAAGGGCCATCCCGACGCCATGTACTACGGCGAGATCATCCCGCAACGCCCGGGCATGGAAATCGCTTACATCATCGAAACCGGTCAGCGCGTGGATGGCGGCATCAACGTCGTTGATGCCCGCACGGGCGAATTCGTCTGGAAACTGCAGCAGCCGACCAAGCATGTGCACGGCGGCGGCGTCTGTGCGGATCTCGACCCCATCCATCCCGGCGTCGAAGTCGGCGGCAGCGATGCCGACGGGCATAAACTCACTGATAATCGCTGGTTGTTCAGCGCCGATGGTCAGACTCTGCTGAAGAAGGGCGCAGAGATGCCTTACGGCTTCGGCGTTAGTGTGGCCTACTGGGACGGCGATCTCCAGAAAGAACTCGTCCGCGCCAAGATTCTCAAGCATGACGGCGGCGAGGTCGGCTCGCGAGTCGCTGGCAGGATGATTCTGGCTGCGGACGTCCTTGGGGACTGGCGAGAAGAGATACTCACGAGCCAAAACGGCGAGTTCCGCATTTACAGCACGGATATGCCGGCGATGGACCGGCGCGTCTGCTTGATGCAGGACATCAGCTACCGCATGCGCGTCGGCAGCAACGCCATGGGTTATACCAGCGGCGTGCTGCTGACCAAGTTGCCATCCGCCCACAGCCCGAACCTCAATCTGACGGTCCAGCCGCAGGTCAATCTCTGCAATCTGCGCGTCGTCGTGACTGCGCCGCTGCAGGAGGGCCTCGCCGGCACGTTGCAGATTGATCCTATTCCCGGCGTCGATCTGCCTGCCGCGCCCATACCGGTGAAGCTCGACGCCGCTGGCTGCATGGTCGAGAACTACCCCTTGAAGGCTGAGGGCGGCGTCCGCGCCAAGCTTACGGCGCGGCTGGTGCTGGCTGACGGCCGGGTGCTCCGCGGCCAGAGCTTATTGAACCTCAACGACAGCAATGTTCTCAAAGACGCTTTCTTTGCCGAGGCCGAGGCCTTTGTTGCTGAGAGTGGCGGTGCCGTGCAGATTCGCAGTGACAAGCGCGGGGTGCAGGGCAAGGCCTTTTCGCACTGGGATGACAAGGGCCACGCCCTGACTTGGGCGATCAAGGTGCCCGAGGCTGGCCGCTATCAGCTGGTCGTGCGCTACAGCAGCAGCGCCGGCGCGCAGCGCTCCATCCGCGTCAATGAGCAGGACCTCGGCTCGTTCCACTTCTTCGGCACGGGTGGTTTCGGCGACCTCGAAAGCGACTGGGATCACTTCTACTGCGTCCGCAATGGCCAGCCCGTCATCCTGGACCTCCCGGCCGGGGAGCATCGCGTCCACATGGTCAATGAAGACGGCAAGGGCAACAACCTGGACTACGTCGCCCTGATCAAAAAATAAGCGAATTGCATATCAAGGTAAAAGGCACGATGGCGATGAAGGAATGGATCAGCGAGCCGGCGCGGGATATCCCAGTAAGTGGCGATTACGACGTGGTGGTGGTCGGCGGCGGCATCGCCGGCGCGGCGGCGGCCCTGGCTGCCGCCCGTGGCGGCAGCAGCGTCTGCCTGATTGAGAAAGCCTGCGCTCTCGGTGGTTTGGCGACCATCGGCAATGTCATCATTTACCTGCCGCTCTGCGATGGCCGGGGCCGGCAGGTCATTGGCGGTATTGGTGAAGAACTACTCAAACTCTCTGTTGACGACGTGAAGGAGCCCATTCAAAGCATCAAAGTCATTCCCGCGCCGGCCTGCTGGCAGCCGGGCGGCGATCTCGAGGAGCGTAAGAAACACCGCTATCGCAGCAGCTACAATCCCATTACCTACCTCTACAAGCTCGAACGGCTCCTCCTCAAAAACCGCGTGAAGCTCTTTTACGACATGCGCTTTTGTGGGCTGGTTCGGGATGGCCGGCGCATCAGCGCCGTGCTGGTTGAGAGCAAGAGCGGCCGCGCGGCCCTGCGCTGCAAGGCCGTGATCGATGCCAGTGGCGATGCCGATGTCTGCGCGGCGGCCGGCGAGAAGACCCAGTCGTTGAAAACCAACGTGCGCTGCGGCTGGTACTACTACATCGACCACGCCGGGCAGGTTCAGCTCATGCCGCTGACCAAGCCCTTCAATGCCACCCGCCGGCTCCCGGAAAGCGGCGAGTTGTTCCGCGGCGATGACGCCACGCAGGTCACCAAGATGATCCTGGCCTCGCGGCAGCTGATGATGGACGACCTTGCCGCGAAACAGGCCAAGAGCGGTGGCAATCCCTATCCGATCATGATGCCGACCATTCCCTGCTTCCGCATGACGCGCCGCTTGGTCGGCAAGGTCACGCTCAAGCCCAGCGACGACCACCGCTGGTTCAACGACACCCTCGGCATGACTGGCGACTGGCGCAAAGCCGGCCCCATCTACTGCCTGCCCATGCGCGCCATGGCCGCCGTCCAGACGCCGAACCTCATCAGCGCCGGCCGCTGTCTGTCCGCCGGCGGCGATACCTGGGATGTCACCAGAGTCATCCCGACCTGCGCTGTCAGCGGCGAGGCCGCCGGCGTCAGCGCCGCGTTCCTTGCCCGTGAAAGTGGCAACGTCGGTTTCCTCGACCTCGATGTCGCCGACCTCCAGCGTTACCTCCGTCGTCGCAAAAACATCATCGACCGCACTATCCTCAAATAGCGTAGTTCGACTATCCGCAGACGAGTCAGTATTTGAGCGCAGAAAGCGCGAAACATACCAGCCCAGGGCAAGCACGGCGTTGCTCGGTACTGCCTTTCATCGCCGCGAAGCGGCAGAAGCGGTAGAAGCGCAGAAAGCGCGAAACATACCAGCCTAGGGCAAGCACGGCGCCGCTCGGTACTGCCTTTCATCGCCGCGAAGCGGCAGAAGCGGCAGAAGCGCTGAAAGCGCGAAACATACCAGCCCAGGGCAAGCACGGCGCCGCTCGGTACTGCCTTTCATCGCCGCGAAGCGGCAGAAGCGCAGAAAGCGCGAAACATACCAGCCCAGGGCAAGCACGGTGCCGCTCGGTACTGCCTTTCATCGCCGCGAAGCGGCAGAAGCGCAGAAAGCGCGAAACATACCAGCCCAGGGCAAGCACGCTGAAAGCGTGGCGCCGCCCTGGGTTACGTGCCCTCTATGCTCGTGTTCCTCGGCCTCTTTGGCCCCAGTCGGCGAAGCTGACTGGGGCCAAAGAGGCAATGGAACGCCCTGCAACGTTTTCACCGTCTTGTGCCTTGCGCGGTTTTGTTTAGGTCGCCCTTACTGGGCTCAATTCGGGTAGGGCTTTCACCCAGGGCGATGCGCCCGCAGGGTGCTTGCCCTGGGCTACCTTAGGCCGTGCCTTTGGCACTGAAAACAAAAGACTGCGTGGCCGGCTGGTATCAATGAGTGATGCATTACCCAATCCGCGCAATTTGCGGAGAACTAGCAAATCCAGCCGCCGGCGATGACGCGGTCGTCGAGGTACGCGGCGGCGAGCTGTCCGGGCGTCACGGCGGATACTGGATCGGCGAAG
>JAQWBY010000244.1 GCA_028706165.1 Lentisphaeria bacterium
TTTGCGGCGACGAGCATGTATCATCTGTTGCCAGTACTGGCGAGTTTTGCCATTATGGCGTTGATCACGGCGGCAGCGGGCTTCATGGCGGTGCGTTTCAACACGGCGGCGGTGGCGGTGATTGCGCTGATTGGCGGCTATGGCACACCGATCATGCTGAATACTGGCCAGAAGAATTATGTCGGGCTTTTTGCGTACATGCTCGTGTTGGGCTTTGGCGTGCTGGCGGTGGCGGCACGTCGCAACTGGCTGCCGCTGAACTGGCTGGGGATGCTGTTCACTTACGTGTTATTCGTGGGCGCGTGGCAGGCGCATTATGTCCCGGCGGATTTTCCGGTGCTGATGACGGCGCTGATACTGTTTTTCATGCAGTACTCCACGGTGGTCTTCATCCACAACGTGTTGCGTAAGGAGGCATCAAGTACGCTTGAGCTCTTGGCTTTGCTGGTGAATGTGTCATTTTGCGTGGCGGGCGGGTACAGGCTGGTGGCCAGCGTGAGTGGCGACCGTATCTGGAATGTACCGTTGCTGCTGTTTCTGGCGGCGTTTTACGTCGCCCATGCGTATTGGCTGCTCCGGGCGAAAATCCAGGATCGCGGCCTGCTGCTCTGTTTCATTGGCTTGAGTGCGCTGATGCTGACCTTGATCGTGCCCTTGGCGTTTTCGGCGGAGTGGCTGGGCGCGGCGTGGGCGCTGCTGGCGCTGCTGATGCTGTGGCTCGGTTATGGCATGGACAGCCGTTTTTTGCGCAGCGCGGCGTGGGGGCTGTTCACGCTGGTGCTGATTCGCATGAGCTGCTGGGACTTTGGCGCGGCCTGCCGGAGCAACCGCGTGCCGATGGATACGCTGGCCCAGTATTGGCCTTTGTTGCTGGGGCGCCTGGTGCAGTTCGGTGTGCCACTGCTGTCCCTGGCCGCAGCCGCGCGCATGACGCAGCGGCCGCCGGCGCGTGCGGCCATGGCGGTGCCGGCGGCCTGCGACATCCCGTCACGGAAGCTGCCGGTGTCCCTGCCCCTGTCGGTCTATATCGTGGTCGGCGTGCTATTTTTCATCTATTGGAATTTTGAGACGTACTGGACGATTGGAAGGCTTTTCCAGCCCTTCCAGTTGCCGGCGCTGACCATGGTCTGGCTGGTGCTGGCCCTGCTCTGTGCCTGGACGGCGTTACGCGTGGAGGGTAAAGACGCGGCGGTGTGGCCGAAAATCCTTGGGCTCTGCGTGGCGGCGATACTGCTCAAGTTGTTTTTGTGGGATTTTCTGTCCTGGCAGCCGACTATTCGCCTGCTCTATCGCGGCGACTACAGCTGGCTGGGCGGCCTGATGCGCTTGGCTGATTTCGGGCCACTGATTGCCTTTTTGATCTTTGTCTGGCTGAATCTCGGCGGTCGTGATGCCGTGCTGGCGCGCGTCGCCGGCGCGCTGTGGCCGCTGTTGTTGTTTGTGTATTTGACCTGGGAGCTTAACAGCATGCTTTATTACTTTGTGCCGGGCTTGCGGGCAGGGGGCATATCGGTTTTATGGGGCGCCTTTGCGGCGACGCTGGTGTATCGCGGCCTGCGGCAGCCATCGGCGTTGTTGCGCTACCTCGGTTTGGCGCTGTTTGCGTTGGTGGTGGGCAAAGTCTTCTTGTACGACTTGAGTCGGCTGAGCAATGTTTATCGGGTGGTGGCCTTCATGGGCTTTGGCTTCTTGCTGATGGCCGGCGCTTTCTTCTATTTGCGCTTCTGGCAGAACGAGGAAAGCAAGTGAACGACAACAATGCGAGCAAGCAGGAAAGAGCAGGAATGACAATGAAATACGCAGTATTGACCGCAGCCTTGCTGATGGCGGCCGGGTGTGAGCTGACGGCTGAACCGTGTTCTTTTCCCATCACGGGTTTGCCGAAGGCCAGTGCGGCCTTGGCGAGTCTGGAATTGCCGGTGTCGGCGCTGGCCGATCTAGGCGGGCGCGTCGAGTCCCTGCGGATTTACGACGCGCAGCGTCGTGAGACGCCATATTTGTGCGTGCCGGTGACTGCCAAGGGGCAGATCACCCAGCGCGAGAAATGCCCGAGCAAGGTCCTGCTCGTGCGGGAAAAGAGTGGTGGCGGTGTGACGGTGGACTTCGAGTTGTTGGATGGCGCGCCGCAGCCCACGGGGCTGACCATTGACACACCGTTGCGGCGCTTCGAGCAGCTGGTGACCTTGTCCGGTGAGATTGATGGCAGCTGGCAGGTTCTCTTGCCCGACGCGTTGATTTTTGAGAGCAGCGGGCTGCTGGCCATGCGGCATAACGAGCTGCGTTTTCCCATGGCGTCCTGCCGGCGTTTTCGGTTGGACATCAGCAAAGTGAGCATCGAACGGCAGGCTGAATTACGCCAGGTGACGCGGGTGATCAACGCTGACGGCGTGGTCTCCAGCGTGGAAAGCACGGTTGTGCGCGACGAGGCGTTTAAAATCGGTGCGGTGGAATTCTGGCGCGAGAAGGCCGTGGCCGTTGCTGGCGCGGTCAAGAGCTTGGACTATCCCGTTAAGGCTACGCAGCGGGAATGGCTGGCCGAGAAAAAACAGAGCGTATACACGCTGACGCCCGAGTGCTACCCGGTGACCGGCGTGGAGATCGTCAGCTCCGAACGCAATTACCACCGCAAGGTGCAGGTGTTGCGGGAGCAGGGTACGACGATGCAGCCGTGGCACAGCGGCGCGGTGTCGGCCATTCGCTTGCCGGGCTTTGCAAAAGTCAGCAGTGTTTTGAGTATTTCCGAGGTCGAGGCTGGCCAGATACGCGTGATCATCGAAGAGCACGACAATCCACCGCTGGAGATCAGCGAGATACGCTTGCAAACGCCGGCGCGGCAGCTGTTGTTTTTTGCCGAGCCGCAACGGGTGCCCTATCGGCTGACGGCGGTTGAACAAGGACCGGCGCCGGTGTACGAGCAGCACGCGATTATCCGGGACGCCTGGGCAAGCAATGCGGCGTTGCAGCCGGCTGGTCTGGGCGAACGGCAGGGCACGCCCATGGAATTGGCGCCGCTAGCGGGGCCCAAGGTGCCGCGTTGGGCGCTGATCGTGGTGCTGGCGATGGCAGCTTTTGCGCTGGGTTTCGGCGTTTACAAGGCCGCGCAGAGTGCCCAGGCAGTGGAACGGCCGAAGTGATGCGTGGTGGCGTTGTCGGCCAGACTACTGCCGCCAAGTGTACATCAGCTGGCTGAGGCCGTGGCGTTTTTCTTTTTGAGGACCTTTTCCAGCGCCCACATGATCATCTGGCGTGGTTCGGCCAGCCTGAGGACGAAGGACCCGGCCAGGTAGACAATACCGCCGGCGGCGCCGGCGATGACGATGCGCATGGCGATGCGCACGCGGCTGATGTGTACGGCGCTGCCGCTGCCGAGTTGTTCCAGGGCTTTGCTGATGCCGTCGGGGAGGACCTTGTCCACGCCGGTGGAGACCAACCAGGTGACGGCACCGACGGCGACGGACAGGACGGCGAGCTTGAGGAAGAAAACACTGATGTCGCGCCGATGGAACATGGGTGTACTGCGTTCAAGATAGAGGGCCAAGGCGGCACTTTTCAAGCAACGCGAGATGACGAAGCCCAGGGCTACGACCACCAGTGCGCCTTGCGGCGTGACGCCAACGAAGACGATGTAGATGTAGCTGAGCAGGACGCTGAACATGGACGAGAGTACGCCGATGACCGTGACCGAAACCGTCCGCTGATCGGCGAAATAGCCCTGCATGAGGACGCATTCGACGGCGGCGGCGGGCAGCACCAGGCAGTAGCAGGCGGTGGAGAGGCCCGCCCAGGACGCCAGTTCAATGCCGGTTTTGCCGCCGAGGAAAATCAGCACCGAGATGGGGCCGCCAAGGACAAAGAGCAGCACCGCGGCCGGCACAAACACGGCCAGCAGCAGTTTGCAGGATGAGCCGAGGACCATGCCGAGTTTCTCCCGGTCGCGCTGGCTGACCAGTTCGCAGAGGAAGGGAAAGAGCGCGATCTGCAGGGCGTAGGGAACCAGCCATTGAATGGTGGCGAAGAGCTTGCGGCCGAGGTCGTTGGCCATGAGAATGCCCTTCTGGTCGATATGGGTCAGGATGTAGATGTTGTTGAAGTTGTCGCGGACTTTGGCGAAGATGATGCCGGCGAGCAGGGGCAGCATGAGCAAGAGCATGGTGCGGAAGGCCGGATTGCGCCAGTCCAGCGAGGGGCGCAGGTAGCGCAGGCGTTTGGCCAGGCCGACGGCGTGGGTGAGAAGCTTGGCGGCGCTGCCGAAGAGGATGCCCAGAAACAGCGCCCGGTAGTCCAGGCCGAAGACTTTCATGCCGATGACCAGGCCGAGGATGATGCAGACCTTGGTCGAGGCGTCGCCGAAGGCCGCCAAGAAGAATTTTTTGTAGCCGTTGAGCAGCATGTAGGTCGTCGAGCCCAGCGAGAGGAAGAACAGTGCTGGCGCGAGCACCTGCAGGCTTTGCCGTAGCAGGCGGTAGCGAGAGGGGTCCTCGGCTTCCGTCCATTTGGTGAAGAGGCCGATGTAGAAATCGGGAAAACAGACGATGGAGGAAATGACGGCGATCAGCACGAGGGATTGAAAAGACAGGACGACGTTGGTGAAATGCCAGGCGGCCTTTTCGTCCTTGGTTTCCTTTTCCTTCATGAAGAGACTGAGAAAGGTCGGCCCGATGACTTCTTCGCCGATAAGGAAGAGGCTGTTGATGACGCCGGTGAAAGCGACGACCATGATGGGCTCGTAGAGGGATGCATCCAGAAACTGCGTCGCAAATTTGACCTGGATGAGGCCTGCGAACTTCAGGCAGATATGGGCGATGCCGACGATGAAGCTGGCTTTGATGATGCGATCGGCGAGGGATTTGTTGGCGCTGCTGCTCAAAATACCGCTCCTTGCTGCGTGCGGGATACCATTCGAATAGCGTGGGCTGGGTATGAGATCGGGTTCAAGCGCCAGGCACGGGGCGGCGGTGTGGATACTCAAGGGGCGAACTCAAAGCACGCCGGGCCGGCACTAGCGCATGGCCCTACAACGAACCAGGACGCGCGGGGCTTTGCCGCTGTCGCGAGAAAAACGCGTCAGGCAGTGATATTAGCGTCGGGCGTGGGAGAGATTGCGGAAAAGATCGGCGCGGATGCCGGCGAGTTTGCGGGCATCGAAGCGGCTTTCGATGAGTTGCCGGGCGTTTTTGCAGCGTCGCTTGCATTCGTCCCGCTGGGCGCAGCATTCGCTGATGGCGGCGGCGAGATGTTCGGGGCTGAGTGGGTCGACGGGCCAGCCGGTGTCTTGGTTGAGGACTTCACCGAGGCTACCGAACAGGCTGCCGACGACCGGCAGGCCGCTGGCCATGGCTTCGGTGACGACGTTGGGGATGCCGTCGCGGTCGCCGTCGGCAGTGACGACGCTGGGCATGCAGAGGCAGTTGGCCTGTTGGATATGTGTGCGGACGGCCTCGGGCGGCAGGACGCCGGTCCAGGTGATGAGACTGTCGAGGTCAAGGGTGTTGGCCAGGGTCCGCAGCTCATCTTCCAGTGGGCCGGCGCCGACGATAGTCAGGCGGACGTCGCTGTGCTGCTGTTTGAGAAGACTGATGGCGTTGAGGAGTATGGCAATGCCCTTTTTGGGCACAAGCCGGCCGATGAAGAGCAGGCGGGCGGGGCCCTCGAGCTGACTTTCGGGCTGGAAGGGCCAATTGTCGAGAAGGATACCGTGATAGAGGACATTTAGGCGGTCCTGGCAGGTGGGACAGTGGCTTCTGAAGGCATGTGCGGCGGCTTGATTGCAGACGGTGATAAAGGCGGCGGGGCTGAAGAGCCGCCGGCGGGGATATTTACATGCGTGGATATCGAAGGCGTGGATGCCGACGCTGTAGCTGATGCCGAGGTACTGGGCGACATCGGCGGCGAGGAGCGCGGCCAAGTCGGCGAATTCGGCGTGGATGTGGCCGACGCGCTTGGTGCGGCATTCGGTGAGGAGGCGCCGGCGCAGTTTGCGGTGACTGAGCAGGGACAGCTGGGCGTGCATGGCGTCAGGCAGTAGCCGGGCGACGAGTTTCTGCCAGCGGTCGCCGCGGTCTTTGCCGGCGC
>JAQWBY010000016.1 GCA_028706165.1 Lentisphaeria bacterium
TAATATGCATGGACAGGTGGTCATTTTTGAGGGTGATGACATCAATCTGTGCCGGCCCTTGTTCCATCAGTTGTCGCCATTCGGCGTAAGGGCGTTTGCGGCTTTCGCTGATTTTGGTGAGGCCGACATCTTTGGCGGCGGCGACGAAATTGGCCAGCATCGCCTGGCGCGCCCCAGCACCTTTGTTGATGAGCTGGGCGCCCTGAGGGACATAGCGGTTTTGGGCGAGCATCAGTTCGGAATACCAGAGTGGCATGCAGGCGACGGCGCAGCGCTTAGCGTAGAGCGGGTCGCTGGCGGCGGCGGCCTGCGCCCGGGCGAGGACCTCGCGCAATTTGGCGAGCAGTTCGGGGGAGTTGAGGTAGGCGGCCGGCGCTGCGTAGATGCCGACGTGGATATCGGGGTGTTGGGTGAAGTGGTCATGGAGCAGCGTGATGTAGTTGCGGATATGCTCGGCGGCGGGACCGTAGTAGGTATCGGTGAACTCACGGATGAGCCGGTCGACGTCCTCATCGGGATTCCACAGCAGTTTGGCGATGACATAGCCGCGCAGATCCTGGAATTCGCCGCCTTTGGTGAAGCGGTTGCCCTGTTCGAGCATGCCTCGGACCTGATTACGGCGGAAGAATTGCAGGTTGGGCTGAAGAACGCGCAGGTTGGGGAAGGGCATGGTACTGTGGGCGAAGTTGATCGTGTAGTCCCAAATGTCCAGGCGCGGGCTGATAGCTGCCCACGCCTCGATGTCCGTCACGAAGCTGCGGTTGCGCTCGCAGACTTCCAGCGGATGGGCAAAACAGCATTCGATGGAACAGAGGCGGACGATGACATTTTTTTCGGGTCGGACGTACTTAGGGGCTTTGCGCGTGTATTGGTAGGCGAGGGTGTCGATGCTGATGTGGGGGTAGTCCTTGGCAATATCGCGGGCGATGGCGTTGACGAAATTCAGCAGCGGTCCCGACTGGCTTTCTTCGCGCTCGGCCAGCTCCTGGCAGGCGGGGCAGCGGCAGTAGTTATGCCAGTCATTCTGGGAGACGCTGACGATGGACACGTCGGGCGCGGCGTCTTTCAGCCAGGACCGGACGGTTTCGGTGGCGATGCGGAGCACATCGGGATTGGTGAGGCACAGCTGGGTGCGTTCAAGGACGCGTTTGCCGTTGATTTCCGAGTAGTATTCGGGGTGCTCGGCGGCGTATTTTGACAGCGGGACGAGGCTGCTGAACGTGTGAACAAAGCCCTTGTAGTTAATGCGCCCGCCCCAGCTGGCATCGGCGTTGACCCGGAGGCCATTAAGCTTGAGCGGCACGCAGATTTCAGGATTGGTGAATTGGATATAGCTGGTGTAGCGGGAGACAAAAGGCGGAACGTAGTGTTGGCGGAAAGGCTGTAGTGCGAAGCGGCCCGAGTGCGGGTGGACAATGCAGTCGTCGGTGAACCAGCGCCAGTCGAGCTTCTCTTCTAAAAAAGTGTACACGGCGTAGAGAACGCCGCGTTTATTGCCGCAGAGCGCCAAGGCGTCGGGAGTGAGTTCGATGTGGATGCCGTCGTTGCCCAAGGCGGTGAGATCGGCTGCGATGCCCCGGGCGGCCAGGGCGTCGTTGCGGCCGACGAAGAGCGGGAAACGGCTGCCGAGCTCGCTGAATTCAATCACGGGCAGAGTCTGGCCGCTGCTGAGTTCCAGGCAACGGCGCAACTCGTTGGCGGCGCGCTGTTCGGATGGCGTGGCTTCCGGCGGGATGACAATCGCGTGGCTGTCCGGGGTGATGGCCTTGCCGCCAAGGATAATCTCGCAGTTGCTGACGTCGGCCAGCACGGCCTTGATGGCGGCGTTGGCGTTGGCGTACTGTTCATCCCAGCTGCTTTGGGCCGCGCGCCAGTCCAGCTTGGGAAAGCGCTCTTTGAGGGTGGCGAACTGGCGGTTGAGCGCGTCATTAATCTGGAGGTTTTCGCGGTAGGCGTTGATGCTGTCGCGCTTCTGTTTCTGGATCACGTAGGTGAAGGGCATGAGTGCCTTGACGCTGCGGCCCGGGTAGCGTTCGAGGCCCTTGACGCAGATGGCGAAGCGCTCTTCTTCGGTGAAATTAGCAAAGAGTTCCTGGATGCGTTTATGGGCGTCGGGGAACTGCCCGCAGTTGTTGGCGATCATGTCGCCGAGATAGCGCATTTTGTCTTCCTTGTTGGTCGCGCGCTGGGCCATGAGGCACGCATATTCGCAGGCGTCGCGGGTGTCGCTGAAGTCGGCGGCGGCTTTGGCGGCGGCTTCGTCGTTGCGGCTGAAGTGGTAGCGCATGATGATCTGTCGGTCGGTGGTGTTTTTTTCGGCCTTCGCCTGGAGGGCGGCGATGGTTTCCTCCGGGCCAAGGATGGCGGTGATGCTCAGATCGTCAATCCAGGCGGAGCCGGGGCCGGCATCGAGGAAAACCAGGGGCGCGAAGTAGATGCTGTCACTGATGGCGATGAATTGCCTGCTGACGGGTGTCCAGCTGTCGCTACTGCGGAGGGGAACCCCGCCGGCGCCGAACCACCCGTAGCAGTTGTAGGAGTAATTGTAGAGCGCCAGCGGGGGTGCAGCCTTCGCGGCAAGATCGGCTTTAACGACGGCTCGCGCTTCGTAGGTGGCAAAGGGCGTGACCGCAAGACGTTGGTGGTAGGCGTGCTGCCAGTGGACTTTTTTGTCAACGCTGAGGGTACCGAAGCGCCCGCCGGAGTGGGCTTTGCCGGTGACGCCCATGACCTCGAAACCCGGATCGGGCCAAATGTTGTCAGTGTTTGGAGCTGCCGCGGCGCATAATGTCGACAAGAGCAGGGCAGAGGCGATGACCGGCATGTTCATGATGCTGACTCCTGAGCAGGGAATGGCACGGAAGGGGGGGAGGTGTTCAAACTGCAGTCAATATACCGGCCAATAAGCGGGGCGAAAGGGTGATTGCCCGGGAGTAAATGCGCACAACACAACCGGTCAGCCATTGATACTGAGTAGTTCCCAGCTCAAGTGACGTCTATTTCGCGCGCGCGACCATATGGGATGGGGGCCCCCTACGGTGGGGGGGCTGATTTCAAGAACCGCAGGAAAAATAGTCAAAAACTTGCCCCTTGACAAGCAAAAAAAACACCGAATAACAGCAAATTGTGGATCAGGATGATTTGAGCTGTCTTGTTCGTGTGATTTGGGCATTCATCGTTGTGAGTTCTGGTGAAGCGATCTCATCGCTGGAATGCCCGCTTTTTCACCGCCGTGAGCGACAAACTGTCGTAGTCATGCCCCACTTGGGCGTAGGTGGGCGGCGCTGGCGATAACGGCGTAGCAATGGCTCCTATGAAACCCGCTGCCGTAAAGGTCGGCGGAAATCAAGGTCGAATGGCTGGGCGGCGACTGCCCGTGGGTTTCCTGCACATTGTCCCCGGTGTTTTCCCCACCGGGGTGGTTACTCCTATGAAACCCGCTGCTCTTCATTTAACGATATCCATGGCACTTTTTGTTTCAACCAAGCACCCTTTTCTCGTCGTGCATTTCCGCCGCGAAGCGGCAGAAGCGCTGAAAGCGCGGCCTAAGATAGCCCAGGGCAAGCGACGCCGAAGGCGGAGCGTCGCCCTGGGTAGCGCGCCATAATGGTCCGTGTTCCTCAGCCTCTTTGGCTTCAGCCGGCGAAGCTGACTGGAGCCAAAGAGGCAATGGAACTCATTGATTGCTGCGGCAATTTTGCGCTGTGCCCCTTCGTCGCAGGTCTTTTAGGCCGCCCCTTCAGGGCTCTTTTGGGTTGGGGCACCTTACCCAGGGCGACGCGCCCTGCGGGCGCTTGCCCTGGGCTATCTTAGGGCGCACCTTCGGTGCTCAAAACCTCGGCGAATGATCTTGTGCATGGTTACCAATCAACTCATCGCCGGCGATTGCCGCGTTCCATGTGAAGAGCATTGCTCCTATGAAACCCGCTGCCGCAAAGGTCGGCGGAAATCAAGGTCGAATGGCTGGGCGGCGGCGAGCCGTGGGTTTCCTGCAAATTGCTCCCGGTGTTTTTCCCGCCGGGGTGTACACTGACCGCTTACCGCACAACGCCCGGAACGCGGCTGCGTGCGCGCGTTTCGGGCGTTGTGGTATCAGCGACGATGTTTATTGCCAACGGCGTCCTTAGCAGGCGGCGTAGACGGCTTCGACGCACTTGCGCAGTTTGGGTACGGGATTTTCCACATCGCCTTCGAATTCGAGAGCGGCGTAGCCGTTATAGTCGATTTCCTTGAGGGCGGCGATGAGAGCCGGCAGATTGATGTTGCCTTCGCCGACGATGACGTCCTGCGGCTGGCGGGCGGGTGTGTAGAGGAAGTCTTTGAAGTGCAGGCCGTAGAGGCGCTTGGCAAAGGACTTGACGGCGTCGATGGGGTCCATCTTGGCGTCAAGTGCCCAAGCGGTATCGAGGCAGAGGCCGATGCGTTCGGAGGTATTAGCGAAGATGAAGGCCAACATGGGTTTTGGCCCGAGCCAGTGGTAGCCGCCGTGGTTATGGATGGCCAGATTTACGCCGTATTCCTCGGCAAGTTTGGCGGCGACATCAAAGGGTTTCCAGAAATCGCGCTGGGGTGCGAAGTTGCACATGACGCTTTTCACGCCGCAGAATTGGGCGAAGGCCAGGCCATTGCGCTCGGCGTCGGCATTGCCGCTGAAGGCAATGGGGAGGGACACGGAGCCAATGGTGACGCCCTCGTCATTGAAGGCCTTCTTGGTTTCGGCGAAAAGCGCCGGGTCTGCGGGGGCGGTGACCTCGCAGTGGGTCAGGCCGCATTCACGCACTTTGCGGGCGATGGCGCCGGGGCCCTGCGGCTTGAAGTGGCGGAAGCAGTAGTTCTGGACGGACAGTTCTTTTTTGAGGTCGATCATGATTTTCCCCTGATTGGCTGTGGTTGCGGGTGGGACGGGCGGGCGCCCGGCTGGAAAAAGAGAGATTGATTGGTTCATGTGGGCATTGAATCAATAAACAGGCCGGTCATAACATATTTGTTGCCCGGGTAAATGCGACCACGGCGGCACCGCTGTTGAGAAGAATGTGGTTGCGGTGCTGGCAAAGCCGCGGCGGGGCGATACACTTATGCTTTGTGTCTTTCAGTTATGCGATGGCATAGCAGCGGCGGCGCTTTGCGTAGGTGACGGCCGAGTGAAATGCGTAATGAGGAGTGAGTCGATGCTGAGCAGCGAGATGGTAAAGAAGGCGGCGCTGGCGGCCGGTGCCGATGTGTGCGGTATTGGCGATATGGCGCGTTTTGAGGGCGCGCCCAAGGAGATGGACCCGCGCTATATCTTTCCAGAAGCCACGCGGGTGATTGGCCTGGTCTTTCGGATTCCCCGTGGCGTCCAGCGCGGGATTGAGGAAGGCACGCAGTTTTACCAGTATCCCTCTATGGCCTACGGTGGCATCAACGAGATCTTTGCACCGTCGGTGCTGTATCATATCGGCAAACTGATTGAAGACCACGGCTACGAGGCGGCGGTGTATCGCAATACCGGCGCGCGCGGGGTGGTGTCGGACATGGATGGCTCACCGGGGAATACGCTATCGCCGGAAGAGCAGATTGAGGTGAATGAGCGCGCCAAGACCAAGACGGCGCATCACCGGACGGTGCAGTTCACGAGGCCGGTGCGGCCGGGCAGCGTGGCTCCCGACCTGCAATTTCATTTTCGCCTGGCGGCGGTAGCCTGTGGCTTGGGCGAGATTGGCTGGAGCAAGATGTTTCTGACGCCGCAGTTCGGGCCCTTGCAGCGCGTGGCCTTCATCTTCACGGACGCGCCGTTGGCGCCCGATCCCATGTATGCCGGACCGGCGTTGTGCCGGCGTTGCATGGCCTGTGTGCGCGAGTGTCCGGGGCAGTGTCTGAGCACGACCGAGAGCATCAAGGTGCGCGTCGGTGGCAAGGACTGCGAGTGGGGCAAGCTGGACGAGTGGAAATGCTACGCGTTCTACACCCATGCCGGCCGTAAGTTCAATCCATTCGTACCCAAGGACGTCTTTGACGCCAATGAAAATGGCGATCTGAATGTGCTTGAGGGCAAGGGGCCGGCGACCGAAGCGGAGATCGTCAAGGTGTACAAGGCCTTGGCGAAGTACTTCCCGTCGTGGGTGGGCTACAACATGGCCAAATGCGGCGGTTGCATCCGCGCCTGTGTGAGCATGTTGGAGAAGCGGGGCGGCTGCATGGAGCAGCGTTTCCGCAGGCCTCTGCGCCAGGGCAAACCGTGGTCACTGGAACGCTGAAGCACAGGCAGGCACAAGACTTTTTTGAGGGTAGTACGATGTTGACAGCAGAACTGATAAAAGAAAAGGCCCGCGAGTATGGCGCGGACCTCGTGGGCATCGGTGATATCGCTGGCTTTGCCGATGAAATTCCGCAGCGCGATCCGAAGCAGATACTGCCTTGGGCAACCTGCGTGATTGGCTTCGGCTTCCGGGTGCCGCGGGCTTTGTACCAGAGCATGGCCGACGGCTCACAGCACTTCAATTATACGCAGTTGGGCGTTAAGACCATTGACGAAGAATTCGCTGAAATCTTTCTGCTCAAGATGGCCGGGTTGATTGAGAACGAAGGCTACGATGCTTGCGTCCAGCGCAATATCTCCAACCTGCGCATCAAAGGTGACAAGACGACGAACCCAGAGGTGTCAGACACCTACGAGCTGGTTCATGCCGAACCGGTGGCGCCGGGCAAGCCCACGCCGGATGTGATCATGGACTTCACGCGGGCAGCGGAGCTGTGCGGTTTGGGCTCACGCAGTCTGCGTGGTGGCGTCTTGACGCCGCAGTTCGGGCCGTACGTTCGTTTTGTCTTTATCGTGACGGACGCGCCGCTGGCCTGTGACGAGCCCTTCCGGCGGCATCTCTGCGACCAGTGTGGCGCCTGCGTGCGCGCGTGCCCCGGTCACGCGTTGAGTCTCAATGGCGGCCTGGATAGCTGGCAGTGCGCCGTGTACTATCGCGGCGCCCATCGCTCCAATCCCTTTATGACTGACGCCACACTTAAGGACCACCCGGAGCGCGAGGCGATCCTCAATGGCGACAAGCGCTTTGACGCAGAAAGCGCCAGGGCGATTTTCCCCGCCTTGCGTTTTTTGCCGATGGCCCAGACGGGCTACGCGCCCTGTCTCTGTGGCCGCCGTTGCGATGTGGCCTGTTATGAGCATTTGCGGGAGGCAAAGATACTATGAGCGCGATGATGGCAATTAAAGACAGCCTGGCGGCGACCCTGCTTAAATATGGCGCGGACATTGTCCGCTGCGGCGATGTCGGCCGCATGCGTGACCCGGCGGTGACGAAGATCTATCCGGGCACCAAAAGTGTGATCTGTGCGGCATTCCGGCAGCTGCGCGGTGCTCGCCGGGGCATTGAAGAGGGCTCGACCTACTATCAATACACGACCAACGCTGTGGAGACTTTGGAAGAAACGGTCATGCCCATGGCGCTGCTGAAAGCTGTGGCCGTGCTGGAAGACCACGGCTTCATGGCGCTGCCGCAACGGCGCAATCAGACCGTCATGCAGGAGAAGGACTCGACCAATCCCGAGGTGGACTACCGGCAGATCTTCCGTGGCTGCGAACAAGAGCCGCAACTGGATTTCGAACAGTGCGCGGTGGATTGCGGCCTCGGTGAACGCGGCTGTTCCGGCAGCATTCTCACGGACGACTTCGGGCCTTTCCAGCGCTACGTGTTCATACTAACCAATGCCGAGTTGCCGGCTGATCCCGTGGCCAAGCCCCATCTTTGCGACCATTGCGGCGCCTGCGCCGCTGCTTGCCCCGGCAAAGCCCTGGACCTGAAGACGGGCGTGGACAAGTGGCAGTGCGCGGTCTATTACGCCGGTGCCAATATGAGCAAAAATCCCTTCATGCCCCCCGAGGCATTTCTTGCTGACCCGGAGCGCCTGCAGCTGATATCAGGCGAAGCGCGGCTGACGCCGGCGCGGGCGCGGGCGGTGCTCGACCAGCTCTTCTTTTATCCCGGTGTGAAGCATGGCTACAAGACCAGCATCTGCGGCCGTGCCTGCGATATCGCTTGCTATGTTCACTTGGAAGAACTCGGCGTGCTGAAGCGCCAATTCCACACGCCCTTCCGCAAACGCGAGCCGTGGACGCTGCCGCTGATCTGACCTGCGGCGATGAAAGCGGGTAGCTGGCTGGGTGCGCGTGTCGCCTCTAACGCCGCGCGTGCCGCGGCTCAGATGGCGACGGCGCAGCCCGAGCGCCAGGCCTTGCCGGCGCGAATATGCGCGAGGACGGCGCGTTGCAGGCTGCTGCGCTGAGGAACGGCGTCCAGTGGCAGATTTGGATTGCCAAAGACGCGCTCGCGGATTTGCCAGTCGTTGCCACCCAGGGCCGGGAAGAGGTGGAACATGGCCTGGAACTGTACAATGTTGCTGTCAGGCGGGAGGTAGCTGCCTAGTTGTGGATCAAAGAGCCACGAGCCGCAGCAGAAGCCCTTGAAGTGATATTCCGGAAAGTGCCGCGGGAAGAACTGCCGGGCCTGGCGCAGGGCGTCCTTGCAGCCATCGGGTGTGAGTGCTTCGCCGGCGGGGATATGGATGGCGAGCATGAGGTCGTTGGGGGCGATGGCGCTACGCCAGTGGCTGGCTCGCAAAGTAGTCGGTTCCAGGCTGATGAGGCCATTAGGCATGACGGCGTGGCCGCAGATGGTCGCGTCGTCGGCCTGGAAGCGCGTGGTGACGGCGGCGGCTTCGTGCTCCTGACAGAAAAAGCCATCGGGATTGACTGGCAAGTCGGCGTTGGGGAAGATCGCCAGCTGCTGCGGCGCCTGCCAGTGTTGGTACACTCTGTAGGGATATTTCCAGCGGGAGAACTGGAATTGCAGGCGGTTGAGGCGGAAGAGATCGGGCTTGAGGTGGTGTGAGAGCCACTGCCAGGTGCTGCAACCGAAGTGGCCGTGTTTCTGGAAGAAGTCGTCGGTCCAGATGGCGAAGTCGTGGATCGTGTCGGCCAGAATCCGGTCGTCGATGTGGTGATGGCGATAATAGCGGCGGAGGCGGGGCAGATCGCCGAGGACGGCGAGGGCGTAGAGGAAGACATTGCCGGCTGGCTGGTCGGTGCCGCCGGGCGGCAGTGCCTTGCCGCGTCGGCGTTGTTCGGGTGTGGCCAGATAGAGCAGCCAATGCACATGCCAGGCCAGGCGTGCCAGGTAGGGATCATTGCGGATTTGCGCGGCGGCCTGGTGCAGTGCGGCGCGGGCGTCGTTACCGAGGCCGCTCAATGCGCTCAAGTCGTCGACGAAGTTGTCCTGTACGAATGCCGGGGCGCCGCATGGCATGGCTATGCCTGATTCATTCCAGGTCGCCTCCCAGTGTTCAGCGGCGGTGGCTGGCAGACTCAGGTGCTGTGCGCATTCGGCAAAAGTGATCATAGGCGGTTTTCCAGGGGCCTTTCGTAGGGTGTAAAGGGTGGAGACGGCAGGGCATCGTATGAGGTTGGTAGGTTTTTGGGGAGGTAGATTTGATGCCCGTACCGTCTTCATATAACCCCTTAGCGGAAGACGGTTTGAGTAATGTGCGGAAGATATCTAGGATGGTGGTTTCTGGATGCCTATGGCACGAGGGAGCGATTTGGCCCATGCCTGGTGTGGGCTTAGTTGGAGGGGATTTGCAGGAGGTCTAGGGGGGGGCGGCGGGGCTTGATGTGCTGGGCGACGTCCATTTTGGGTTGGGAAGGCATTGTTGTTGGCTTATTGCGCTGGGATTGCTGGTAGAAGAAGGCGCTGGCGACCAGGACGAGGATGGCCACCACTAGGATGCCGATGAGCAGACCCGGCAGGCTGTAGAGGGAGTGGGCGCTTTCTTCCTCGGGGGCAAGACCCATTGGCGCGAGGACATTGCGACCGGCGGCGCTGTCCGTGCGGCTGGCGGGTGTCGCCAGCAACGAGCCGGTTTCGCGGCCGGCCGCGCGGCTTTCCTGCTCAAAGAGTTCTTTGATGGGCTCGGGTTCGATGTCGTATTCGAAGCAGAGGCGTTCGATTTCCCACAGGCAGAATTGATCGGCTGGCAACTTATCGTAATTGCCTTCTTCAAGATTGACGATGAAATCTCTGGAGACGCGGGTGCGTCTGGCGATTTCCTCCACAGTGACGTGCGCATTCGCGCGATGTTGCAGGAGTTGCATGCCGACGGTGTCGCTCTCGCCAGAAATGGTGTAGACTGCGGCTTCACTGGGCGTGGTGGGCTTGGTTGGGCTTTTTCCCTTGGCGAGAGTGGCTGGCGCCGACTGCGGACTGGGTGGTTGTGGCGGTGTCGGCGGGTGCTGTCGCAGCGACGGGTGGGCGGTTGTGGCTGGCAGGTGTGGGCTGGCAGCAGCGTCTCGTTTCGCGGTGGGCTGTGCCTGGGGGGCGCTGGCGTTTGCAACCGGCTTTGCACTGGGGGTGGCGTCCGGCGTAATGGCGGTTTTGGCGGAAAGTGCGTTTGGGGCGTTGTCTGGCGTGGTATTGTCGCTAGAAGACGGTATTGGCAGAACAACTGGAGTAGGGGGCATGCCTGACGCCGCTGAAGTTGACGGGCCGGGTGCCGCCGCCGGCATAGCGGCGTATGTTGGCGGCGAGTCGGTAGCGCGAGCTGAGGCCGTGCTGCTCATGTGGGCCGAGCTGGCATCGTCTGAGGGTGTGAGTTTGTCGCCTGGGGACGTGCAACTTTTTGTCGGTTCAGCTGGGGAGGCGCACATGGCGGAGCCATTACCAGTGGCGGTGAAGTCGGTCTCGTCAGCCATGTTGTGCTGTTTTTTTGCTGTGACCAGTTGGCTGCCGGTGGGGGGCTGGACGTTATCAGTCGCGGTGGCGGCGAGGCCAACAGCCTGGGCCATTGCCATATCTGCGGCGTGCGGTGGCGGCGTTGCCGCGCGGTCGTGGATGGCGTCTGAGACTGTCGACGCTGACTGTTGGAATGACGCTTGGGGAGTTAGTGCGTTTGCGTTTGGCTCGGGTATGCTGCGGTGAGTTAGCGTGGGGGCTTTCGTGGCGGTATCATCGCTAGCGCTTCTGGGCGTGCCAGCAGCCGTGCTCCAAGTGAGGGGCAGCTTGGGTACGGCGGTGCTTTCTGCTCTGTTGCGGATTTTCAGCATGGTGGTCAAAGGTGGGCCGTAGGGTGTCCAGTCGCGGGCCTAGTCAGCGGTTGGTGTCGTCATCGTCATCGTCGTCATCGTCGCGGTTCTGGTTTTGATTTTTCTCGCCGAAGGCATTGGGCGCGACCATGAGGATTTCGCGTTTGCCGGAGCCGATTTGCGGTCCGACGACGCCTCGGCGTTCGAGTTCTTCGATGAGAGTGGCGGCCTTGTTGTAGCCGATGCCCATGGTTCGTTGCAGGTAGCTGATGGTGGGGCGGCGATCGCGGAGGACGATTTCCTGCGCCTGGCGGACGAGCGAGTCGTCCTCGCCGTCGCCATCGTCGGCGATGCCGGGGAGTTTACCGGCGCCGGGAACGGCGCCGTCGGTGGTGGCACCTTCCTCGTCGTCGGCGCTGCGGAAGACGGATTCATCGAAGTCCTGCGGGGCTTGTGAGGAGACGAATTCGACGATGCGGTCGCGTTCGGCGTCGCTGGCCATGCCGCCCTGAAGTCTTTCGATGCTGGGTGCGCCTGGCGGTTTGAAGAGCATATCGCCCTGGCCGAGGAGTGATTCAGCGCCCTTGGTGTCCATGATGGTGCGCGCGTCGATATGCGATGAGGTCTGAAAGGCGATGCGGACGGGGTAGTTGGCCTTGATGGTGCCGGTGATGACGCGGACATCGGGGCGCTGGGTGGCGATGATGGTGTGGATGCCGACGGCGCGGGACTTGGCGGCAATTTTGGCCAGGCCCTGTTCGACTTCGGCCTTGGCGCTGGCCATGATATCAGCCAGTTCGTCGATGATGATCACGATAAAGGGCATGGTGTCGGGAATGACATTACCCAGGTCGTCGAGTGGTTCGGGGTATGCCGGGTTGCGCTGGCGAGCATTGAAGCTGGTCAGATCGCGCACGCCGACTTTGGCGAGGACGCGGTAGCGGCGTTCCATTTCATTGATAGCCCAACGTAGGGCCAGAGCGACCTTGTTGACTTCGGTGATGACCGGCACGATGAGGTGGGGCAGTTGGTGGTAGGCCTGGAACTCGACGACTTTGGGATCGACCATGATCATGCGCAGTTGATCCGGGCGAAAACGGAAGAGCATGGAGGCAATCAGCAGATTCATGCACACGGATTTGCCGCTGCCGGTGGCGCCGGCGATGAGCAGGTGGGGTGCCCGGGCGAGGTCAAGAATGACCGTCTTGCCGCTGATGTTCTTGCCCAGCAGCAGCGGTATTTGCATGCGTGACATTTCCCATTGCGGGTCCTGCATCAGATTGCGCACCGTGACGGTGACGCGGCTCTGGTTGGGCACTTCGATACCGACCAAGTTCTTGCCGGGAATGGGCGTGAGAATGCGCAGACTGGCGGCCTGCAGGTCCATGCGCATATTGGTCTCGAGGCTGCTGATGCGGCTGAGTTTCACGCCCGGGGCCGGGGATATCTCGAAAAGAGTGACTTGGGGGCCGGGGACGGCGTTGACCACGGTGGCCTCAATGCCAAAATTGTCCAGAGTATTTTGCAGAATGGCCTTGTTGCGTTCGATTTCCTTGGCCTTGACGCTGTTCTGGCTTTCGTCGCGTTGGTCGAGCAAGTCCAGGCTGGGCAGGACAAAGTCGCCATCCGCGACGGGAGTGGGGGCTGGGCGAGGGACTGGCGGCCGGGCGGCGGCGGTGGCGGGGACTGGGGCCGGGGTTGGTTCGGGATGGCGTGGCGGGATCGGTCGACTAGGCGCAGCGGCGGGTTCTTGGACGGGCGAGGGCGGCATGGGCAGGTCCACTTCAGTAGGGCGTGATGCGGCCTTGGGTGGGTGGGCTTGGAGCATTTCCTCGACGGTGGGTTCCTTGTGGAATTTGCCGGTCAGGCCGGCGGACAGGCCTGCCAGCGGATTGCCGCAGAGCAGCTGCCAGTCGAAGAACCAGATAATGCCAAGGGGAATGACGATGAGCGATGATGCGACGATTGCTGAGCCGGTGGAGTTCATCAGCAGGTGCAGCCAGCCGCTGCCGGGGCCGCAGAGGCGCTGACCGAGGACGCCGCCGGGTATGGTTGCGATGTTCAGGCGTTCCGTGAGGGCGGCGCCGGCGCCGGGCCAGATGCCCAGAAGCATGGCGCAGCCCAAAAGCAGGAGCAGGAACGCCGTCGGGTATTCCCAAGATGCCGGCCGTACGCCGCGGCGCCACAACAGCCGGCGCAGGCTGCAGAGCAGGGCCAAAACCGTGAAGGGATATGCCGAGAGGCCGAAGCTGAGCAGCATGAAAGACGCGACATGGGCGCCAATATAGCCGATCAAGTTGTGTGGGTAGGCGCTGCCCTGCAGGCCGCCGGCGTAGAAATCCAGGTCAGCGGCATTATATGAGCCGACGGGCCAAAGGGCAAGAAAAAGGAGCAGGAAGAACAGCAGCGCCAGGTAGCGGCTGAAACGAAAACCCGCGGCTGCGGGCGGCGTGTCGCTTGAGTTGTAGAGTGCTGGCGCGGTCATGTCGTTGCTTTGCTGCTGCTGGCAGTGCGGCGGGCGGCGGGCTTGTGGCTGCGCCGCGTCGCATTGCGGGCCCTATTGTTCGAGTTCTTCCAAGCGGAAGAGTACGGGTTTTTCAAAGACTTCGGGGAGGGCGCCGATGGCGGCCATGGCGTCAAGGATGGACCGTTCCGGCGCTTTGTGGGTGAGGATGATCATGGGCACGGCGGGCATGGCCAATTCCTTTTGGGCGACCGTCGCGATGCTGATGCCGTGGGTGCCCAGCAGGCCGCTGACCTTTGCCAGCACGCCGGGCTTGTCCTCAATCTGGAGGCGGATGTAGTAGCGCGAGACGATCTGCTCCGAAGCCATCAAGCCGTCGTATTGTTTGTAGGTCTTGAAGGCAGGCAGACGCTGGGTGCAATTGCGCAGCAGATTGAAGCCGATATCGACGATGTCGGCAATGACGGCACTGGCGGTGGCCTGGCGGCCGGCGCCGCGGCCGTAGTACATGGTGTTGCCGACGATGTCGCCTTGTACCCAGACGGCATTGAACACGCCGTTGACATTGCCGATGAGGGAATCAGCCGGTACCAGTGCGGGCTGCACGCCGAGTTCAATGCGGTTATTGATTTCCTTGATGATGGCCAACAGCTTGATGCGGTAGCCCATTTCGGCGGCGTAGTCGATATCATTGACGGTCACCGAGCGGATGCCTTGAACGTGCACGTCCTTGGCTTGGAACCACTGCCCGAAGGCCAGGCTGGCCAGTACGGCGGCCTTGTGGGCCGTGTCAATGCCGTCGACATCAAGTGCCGGGTCGGCTTCGGCGTAGCCGGCGGCTTGGGCGGCGCTGAGGACATCGGCGAAATCCGCATGTTCATTTTCCATGCGGGTGAGGATGTAGTTGCAGGTGCCGTTGAGGATGCCCAGGACGGTCTTGATGTGGTTACCGACCAGGCCTTCGCGAAGTGCCTTGATGCAAGGGATGCCACCGCCGACGCTGGCTTCAAAACCGATGTCGCAGCCGTGTTCACTGGCGACGCGGAACAGCTCTTCACCGTGGGTGGCTAGCAGTGCCTTGTTAGCGGTGACGACGGATTTGCCGCACTGCAACGCTCGGAGGATGAATTCGCGGGCGATGGTAGTACCGCCAATGAGTTCGACGACAATGTGGATATCCGGATCGTCAAGGATTTCCATGCTACTGGTGGTGAGCACGCCCTCGGGCAGGACAACGCCGCGATCGGTGGTGATATCGAGGTCGGCGACGCGTTTGAGTACCGGCATGAACCCCGTGCGGTCGGCGATGAGCTTGCCATTGTTGAGGATTGTCTCGGCAACGCCGGCACCGACCGTCCCAAAACCGATTATGCCAATATTGACTGTTTTCATACTGATGTGATCCACGCCTTTCTGCTGAAAAAAAGAAACCCTTGCCGCCTGGTTTGGCGGGAAGGGCTTCCTAAGAAGAATGCGGAAAGCTCATATTCCCAAATAATGCCAAAAACCATGCGCGGCGACCTGTCGTTGAGCTGGTGTAGTTGTCATGTCCTGTGCAAAGCCTCATGTTGAAACGGAAGATAACTGAAGCAATATAACCGTCAAGGCTGGCAACTCAATGACCTGAGGGTGAAAAAGACTCTGGCGGCGTTCATCCTGGGAACGCCGCCGTCTCGGCGGCAATCATCCACGGCACGCAAGCGGCGGTGGAATGGGTATAAAAAAAGTCCCGCGGCGGTCGCATGTGACCATCGCGGGATGTGCTCCTTCCCGGTCGGCGTAGCTGTATGGGCCACGCCGTGTCGGGTAACGGTGTTTTGTGCTTACTTGCGACCGTAGCCGAGGCCGGCTTTGACCATGTAGTCGTAGCTGCGGCGGATGGACTCGGTCATATCGAAGGGCGAGTTGTCCAGCTCGACGACGACGTGATCGACTTCGGCGGGTGCGGCGGCGAGGATTTCGGCGATGTTGAGTTTGCCTTCGCCGAGGGGGCGGAGGTTGACCTTCTTCTCGTAGGTGCCGTTGACCATTTTGAGGTCGCTGTTGGGGTCTTCAAGGATGCCGTCCTTCATGTGGAGGAGGACGATGCGGTGGTAGAATTTTTCGACCATTTCGGCGGCATTGTTGGCGCCGAAGTTGGACGACCAGTAGGCGTCGAGTTCAAATTTGACTTTGGGGCAGAGTTCGGCGTAGATTTCGTATTTGAGCTTGCCGTCGATTTTTTCGAATTCCCAGTAGTGGTTATGTTGGAAGAGGCTGATGCCTTCGGCGGCGAGTTTATCGAGCATGGTGTTGGTTTGGTCGGCGGTGCGTTTGATGGCATCAAGATTTTCGTAATCCTTGGGTCCGAAGCCGCAGACAACGCGGTTAAGGCCGAGTTCGTGGGCGGTCTTGATGGTCTCGTCAATATTGTCGATGCGGCACCACGGGCGATGTGACGAGTACATTTCGAGGCCGAGGTCAGTCATGACCTTCACGAAGTCTTTCGGGGACAGATCGTAGAAGCCAGCCGGCTCAACGGCGATATAGCCAATGTCGGCGACGGTTTTGAGGACGCTGGCCATGCCATCTTTTTCGGCTTCGGCGCGCAGGGAATACAATTGTACCGCAAGTTTCCGTTTCATGATACCTCCAAGTTGGGATAAGGCGATTTTGACTTTTCCGGGTTACGCGTACAGGGCGCGCACCCACTACGAACAAAAAATGACCTGCCTACTTTAATCACAACGGGCTCAATCTCAATCAGGCAGCGGAAAAATTCTGCTAGTGACGGGGGCATGGGTTGTGTTTGTAGATTGGCCAAGGGATTCGCCTGCGCGCATCAGTCGAGTTGGAACAGCCGGGTATCGCCGGCCTGCAGCGTGAGGTCGAGGTGGTCGGCGTGGCAGCTATCGCCATTGTCAAGCAATGGTGTGATGCGCCGAGGACGGTCGAGCAGCAGGTGTTTCGTGCCCGCGGAGTTGGCGTGGACGGCGATGTAGTGGTCGTTGGCGTAGATGACATCGTCGCTCTCGCAGTAGCAATGCAGGCCGTGCTGGCGATAGAATTGCCGCAGCAGGGTGGTACTCAGATCGGGCTGGTCGGCGTCGGCGACCAGCAACGGTCGTTGCTGCCGGCGGCAATAGGCGATGGCGTCGGCCATGGCCGGGGTCAGGTGCGGGCAGAGGAAGACGAGGACTCGGTAGCGGTCGGCAATGGCCGGGAAGTCCGCGACGTCGTAGATGTCGTACGGCGTGCCGCAGAGGCCGAGAGGCCGGCGGTTGTTATAGCAGCAGCGCCGTGCCAGGCCGTTGTCGTTGCAGAGTGCGTAGGCATTTTCATCGACGACGACGGCGAGTTGAGCTGTGCTCTGGCGGCGGGTATTGCCGAGGTCCTGCTGGGCGATGCGGACGAATTCGGCCATGTCGCGCATGATGTCGGGATCGGCGAACCAGCCGCCCCACATATCGAACCACCAGGACGCGTGGCCGTGGGTGAGTTGGCGGGCGAAATTGGCGCGGATAACGCCGCGGGAGACTGCGGGTGATACCGGCCCGAGCCAAACGCCGCTGTCGTAGGTGCCCGGTCGGCAGGCATTTTTGCGGGATTCACCCAGGGGCTTGGTCAGGTACGTGCGGCTGTCATATTCGGTGAAATAGAGTTTGCCGTGGAGCTTGAGTGAGTCGATGACGGTCATGTTGGGCCAGTCAAACCCCGGCTCGCGCTGATTCATGTAGGAGGCCGGCGAGCAAAGAAAATCGACATCGGGTGAGGCCAGGACTTTTTTGAGGGCGTGGTGGCCGGCCGTCCAGAAGGGCACTTCGAGGGTGTATCCGTAGAAACTGCCCACGACCAGGCGGTGCCCGGTGCATTCTTTGGCGACGGCGGCTAAGTGGCAGATTGCCTCGGCGACGACGTCGTTGAGGAACTGCCGGAACGCATGTTCGCCGGCGTCCTGGCCGTGGCGTTGCGCGAAGAGGGCGCGGGCGGCGGGGCCGACGCTGCCCACCTGGTCAAATGAGAACCACTCTTCGGTATTACCGCCGGCGATTTGGTAGCCGATGACGTGGTCGCGCCAGGGGCTGTTTTCGACATGGCTGATGAGCTGACGGAGGTAGTCGGCGCTTTGTTCGCGCCAGGCGCTTGATGCGAAGCACGAGCGTCGTGGGCCGTCCTTGTAACCGCTGTCGTTGCAGTCATCAGGGTGTTCGTCTTCCCACCAGCGAGGCAGGGCCATGTTGATGCGTGGGAAGATGAATGCGTCGGGGCGCGCAGCGAGGATGGCCTTCATGTCCTTGTCGAAGAGCGTGAAATCGGTCTGGCCCTTGGTGCTGAAGATGCCCGGGGCAAAGGGACTGATGCCACTGACGACGTTGATGCCCTGGTCACCGAAGTAGCAGGTGAAGGAGAACAGCCGGTAGCCGGCCTGGGCAAAATCATGGTAGCAGTTGCGTTCCTGCAGGTAGGTGATGTAGGCCAGGCCGGGCTGCGGCTGGTCGTTGACAAAGAGGGTCGGGACGCCCCCGAGACTGGCAATGTGCGATGTGACCATGAGCTGCTGCCTTTCAAAATGTGGGTGGAAGAACGCGTACGCGGCGACCAGTTGGGAAATATAGCGCGTGCTTTGCCGGGTATCGTGATATGAATCGATTGGTGGTGAGTGCGCTGTAATCGGTCAGTGACCACCCCGGTGGGGAAAACACCGGGGACAATTTGCAGGAAACCCACGGCCAGTCGCTGCCCCGCCATTCGATCTTGATTTCCGCCGACCTTTACGGCAGCGGGTTTCATAGGAGTGACCACCCCGGTGGGGAAAACACCGGGGACAATTTGCAGGAAACCCACGGCCAGTCGCTGCCCCGCCATTCGATCTTGATTTCCGTCGACCTTTGCGGCAGCGGGTTTCATAGGCGCCATTGATACCGTGTGGACCACGGCTAAAGCGCAGCCCGCTTCGTGCGCGCGACCTTATAGGATGGGGGCCCCCTACGGTGGGGGGGCTGATTTCAAGAACCGCAGGAAAAATAGTCAAAAACTCGCCCCTTGACAAGCAAAAAAGACACCGAATAACAGCAAATTGTGGATTAGGATGATTTGAGCTGTCTTGTTCGTGTGATTTGGGCATTCATCGTTGTGAGTGCCGACGAACGGATCATGTCGCTCCGGCGCCACAACCATTGGCTTGAGTGCCTGACGGGCGCGACCGCCGACGAACGGATCGTGTTGCTCCGGCGCCCGCTTTTTCGCAACCGTGAGGGGCGACCCGCTGCAGTTATGCCCCACCTGGGCGGTGGTGGGCGGCGCTGGCGTTAACGGCGTATCAATGGGTGACCGATTACACCGCAATGTAATCGGTCACCCATTGATAATAGATGCACACCTTGCCTCTCTGCCGCCGCCGGACGACACGGGTATCAAGCAACCGGTCCCCTAAGTCCAGGAAGTCCCCAATTAGTCCCTGGTGTCCAAAGCGTCATTCCCCACGGTCCCGAAAGTCCCCACAGTCCCGGCCATGAGTCGTGAGACGTGAGACGTGAGTCCTCGCCCCAGCGCCCCGCCGCCAATCAGTCCCACTGGTCCCAGGGTCCCCTGAGGCCGGCCATTATCAATGGGTGACCGATTACACCGCTATCTGGCCATATTGGGTGGCGTTATCGCCACTAGGCCAACATGGGTTATATTGCGCAGTCATGCGTGAGCTGATGATTGTTGAGCAAGATGCAGACAACTATGGAGGTATGGCGATGTCATTGCAGGCGGAGTATGGCGAAATCGCGTTGGCGGCCTGGGAGCGTTACAAGAGTTTTTCGCCCTTTCGGTCGTATTGTTCGATATTGGCGATGACGGGTGCCGCGCGGCTGGGGAAGATCATCGGCAGTGAGGCGTTGTTGGACGACGTGCGCGGTTGCCTGCGGCCCTTTTTGGCGGGCAAGGTCGAGAAAGTCGGCGGCAGCTATGGCGCGACGGTGTACCGATTTGGCGGTAATGCGGCGGCGTGGCTGCTGGCGCGGGGCTTGCTGCCTGAAGCGAAGGACGTCATGGTCGCCTCAGCTGAGCTATTGTGTCGGTCCTATCCGCGAGATGTGGATGGCTGTTTTGGCAAGAGCGAGGCGATGCCGAGCTTCATCTGGATTGACACTGTTTTCGGCGTCTGTCCATTTTTGCTGTGGACGGGCAAGGCCGCCGGCCGTCGGGATTTCATCGACGAGAGCGTGCATCAGATGCAGCGGCACCACGACAGGCTGTTTGATCCTGCGCTGAAGCTCTATCATCAGGCCAGCAATGCGCGTGGGAGCGGCTGTTTGACGCCGGCCCACTGGAGTCGCGGCGTGGGCTGGGGGCTGTTGGCGCTGGCCGAGATGGTCTATGATCTGCCCAAGGAGCACCCAGGCTACGAAAAGATCCTGACGGCGTACCGCGAGGTGCTGGATGGCTGTTTGGCCACGCAAGATGGCGATGGCATGTGGCACCAGGCGATGGAGGCGCCCGACAGTTATGTGGAAAGCTCCGGCAGCGCGCTGATTCTTTACGCGATTGGCCGCGGGCTCAAGAATGGTTCCATCGACCGCGAGCGCTTCCATGGGCCATACTTGCGTGGCATGCGTGGTCTGAGTCGTTACGTGTCCATCGACGGGTCGGTGTTCAATGCCTGTTGCGGCTGCCTGGCGCCCGGCGCGGGCACGGTGGCCGATTATGCAGCGCATCCGCACAAAGTCAATGACGAGCACTCCTCGGGTCCGGTGATCTACGCGTTCAGCCAGGCCGAGCAGCTGCGGCAGAAAGGCGCCATACCGCCTCTGGCGGAATTGCTGCGGGGGTGACGGGCGCTGGCCTTGAATGATTTCTGATCAATGAGAAAGGGTAGATCATGCTGAAACTGTTGTCATTATGCAAGATAGCCGATGTGGCCGCCAGGGCGCGCATCGCGAAGGACTACGATATTGTCGAGCTGGACGGTCCGGTCACGGAAGAAGACGTCCTGCGGCAGATTGCCGGTTATGACGCCGTGATGGTGCCGTTCACTGCAAACATGTTGATCAGCGAGCGGGTGATTGACGCCGCGTCGGGGCTCAAGCTGATCGCATCGACCTACGGTGGCGCCCGGCAGAATATCGCGGATGTCTATGCGATCAAGAAGGGCATTACCGTCATCCACAGCGGTGCCTCGCGGGAGCGGCCCATGGCTGAGTACACTCTGGCGCTGATCCTGTCGTCGCTGCTGCGGGTGCACTGCTATCACCACGACATGGTTTCCGGCGAGGCTTGGCCGCGCTTCAAGTATGAACGCACACGCATCCTGCGTGGGCGCTCTGTAGCGGTGATTGGCCTTGGTCGCATTGGCCGGGCGATACTGGAGCTCTGCCGTTGCTTTACGGACGACCTGGTGGTGGTCAGCCGGCATCTGACGGCGGCGGACGCCGCGGCGCTCGGCGTCAGGCAGCTGACGCTCAATGACGCTTTCCAGAGCTGCGAGGTCATTGTCTTGGCTGGCGGCAGCACAGCGGATACCTACCACCTGGTCGGTGCCGAACAATTCGCGCTGATGCGTGAGCAGGCGTTGTTTGTGAATATCGCTCGTGGCAAAATGGTCGATGAACAGGCGATGATCGCCGCCGTGCAGACCAGGCCGATCTTCCTGGCGCTGGACGTATTTGAGGAGGAACCGTTGGCGGCGGATTCGCCGCTGCGCAGCTGTGATCGCGTGCTCTTGACGCCGCATCGCGCGAATAACTCCATCGAATTCGAAGAGCGTTGGGGCTGCCTAGCCGATGACCTCGAGCGCTTTGCGCGGGGTGAGACGCCGGAGGCGGCATTGACCCTGGCGCGCGCGGCGGTCATGAGCGAGTCCTGAGCCTAGCCGGAGATATGGTCATGAAGCGTTCCTGTGTCGCGCATGGTGGCTTGCACCGCGTTTTGTTCGTCGTCGCTGTGGCCGTGTCCTGCCTGGCAGTCGTATGGGCATCGGCGCAGAACGCGCCGGCAGCGCCGCAGGCTCGGGCGGTTGCAGGCGAGGAGGCCATGACGGCACCATTGCCCGCTGGTGGGGGAGAAAAGGGCGCGGCTCCTGCCAAAGCGTCGCCGAAGGTCTTTATGAGCCCTGATTTTGAGCGTCCGGCGTGGCTGGGGAAAGTGCGTCCGGCGGATTTCGTGGTTGATCCGGCGCGTGCGGCGGCGCTTCCGGCGGGGAGTCTGCTGGGTTCGCCGGCGATTTTTCATGACGTGGCGTTGTTTTTGCGTGATGACGAGCGCGGTCAAGCGATGTGGCGGCGGGAGACCAGCTATTTGGCGCGTGTCGTCAACGCCTGGCAACTGAGCACGAATTTTGAGCGTTACATCTACGCGCTGCGAGGTATTGAGCGGCTGATGGTCGCCTATGTCCTGACGGGTGATCGTGCCTTGGGCGAGCTGATTCAGCAGCATATCCGCTACGCGGCGACGCTGCCGATGGAGTTTTGGATACACGAAGAGCTGCGGCGCTACGATCCCAAGAAGCCCCGAGGTGGTTTGGAAACGGCGCACCTGGCGGCGATGCTGGCGAAGGTGCTGTCGGCGGATAAACATGAGCTGTTCAGCGCCGAAGAGCACGCAGTACTGCGGGAGACGTTGCTACAGAAGGGGCATGTGCCGCTGATGAACTGGCTCCGCAGCCGCAAGACAGATAGCAGCAGCAACAACAACTGGCTGGCGGTGATTGCCTCCTGCGCGGTGGTTTCGGCAAAGGGCCTCGGGCGGCAGGACGATCTGGTGTACTGTCTGGAACGGCTGAAGGGCTACCTGGATGACGCCATTGAGGACGACGGCAGCTACGGCGAGGGACCGAGCTATTTCAACTATCCGATCGGGACCATCATGTCCCAGCTGCCGGCGCTCAGCCCGGAAGAGCAGACATTGATTTTCAAGGACAGCCCACTGCGGCATATTTCCCAATGGCTGGCCAGCGGTTACTATTTCATGACCGATGCCAAGGGCAAGATACTGCCCTGTCGGGTCACTTTTGGTGACAACGGGCACAACAGCTGGCCTGATCCCGGCCTGGCGCTGCTGGTGAACGCCCATTATGGCGACAGCTTGCTGCCCTACTTGTGCGAATGGTATCGCGGGGCGAACTGGCATAACCGACTGGTGATCGGTGCGTTGCAGAAGCGAGCCATGGCGCTGGATTTGCGGGCGGCCCCGGCGGGCCGTTCGCCGGTGGACTTAGCCATGCCGTTGTTGCGGGTTTTTGCCAGTGGCGAGAGCATATTGCGTGACAGCTGGGAGCCCAACGCGCCGGTGCTGGCGATGATGGGTGCCAAACCGACCAAAGTGAATTTCGCGCATCGGCGGCCGGAGAGCAACTCGGTGGTGATGGCTGCCTACGGCGAATATTTCGTGGTATCGCCCAACAGTGCGAGTTACCGCAGCCCGCTGCGTGGCAGCTGGGACCGCTCCACCATCAGTGCCAATACGATTATGATCGATGACCAGGACCAGCTGTTTCCCAGTGGTGGTTATTTTGGGGTGACCGTGCCGCGTTTTGTCCGTGGCGAGCCACGTTCGCGTATCACGGCGCAGGTCGACCACGGCGATTTTGCGGTAGTAGCGCAGGATTCGGCCGAGGCCTACGCCGTGCCGATGACGCGGGCCGTGCGCGCGGTGTTGCTGTTGCGGGACTGCGATGTCTTTGTGGTGATTGACGACTTCGCGGCTCAGGCTGACCGGCATCAATTCGACTGCCGCTGGCATTTTTACAATCGCGATGGCGGGGCGACTCTGTTGGCCCAGGACGCGCCTGGGCAATTTATACTGACGCGGCCCCAGGCCGACCTAGCGGTGTCGCTTTTCAGCGCGGCGCCGCTGCAGGTTGAGACGGGCAAGGGCTACATGCACAATTCATCGCGTGATTACAGTCCTGGCGGGAAGAACGAGGGCGCCTTGGGTAGCTCCTTGGAACTGCTGGCGCGTTTGAGTGGACAGCAGTCCATCACGCTGATCACGGTGTTGCAGCCCTTGCGCAAGGGTTGCGGGCCATTGCCCGTGAGCTTTGCCGATGGGCGGCTGGGCATTGGCGAGAAGAACATCGGCATCAGCGATGGGCGGTTGCAGATCGGCGACAAAAGTGTGGCGCTATATGGTGAGCAGTAGTGGCCGGAGTGCAGGCATTTTGAGTCGCCCGCGGTATTGACTGGCTGATTCGTTTCCGTGCCAACCAGCGGGCTTTTCCGGCTGTGCTTACAGGGCGGTGCGCAGGACGAGGAAGGCGTAAAAGACTGGGGCCATGGGGATGAGACTGTCGAGGGTATCGAGCACGCCGCCGATGCCGGGTATATTGCCGGAGTCCTTGACATTTGCGGCGCGTTTGATGGCTGATTCAGCCAGGTCGCCGACCAGTCCGAGTAGCGACGCGACGATGCCGAAGATGATTGCGTCAGCGAGGCCGAAGGGCGTTTGACCATTGATGCTGAGGGTGTTTACGCCCCAGTAAAAACAGCCTACGGACGCGGCTAGGGAGGTCACCGTGCCGCCGATGAGGCCCTCCCAGCTCTTTTTGGGGCTGATGATTTTGGACAGTTTGTGGTTGCCCTTGGGGAGCTTGGCGGTGAGAGTGCCGGCGACGTAGGCGCCAGTGTCGGCCAGCTTGGTGATGGCGATCATGTAGAGCAGCAGCCAGCGACCGTGGCCATTGCTGTCCATGAAATAGATTTTGGGGATGAAGCCCAACGACCAGCAGAAATAGAGGAAGACGCCAAGGGATACGAGCAGACTGTGGACATTCTGGATGCTCGGGCCGTAGTGCAAGACCACGGCAAAGGCGCTGGTGCAGAAAAGGGCCAGCAGCAGGGTGTCGACGAGGTACTGCAGGCCGACTGCCGGAAACATGGCGCTAAGGATGAAGCCGGCGCCACAGATGAACGCCAGGCTGTTAAAGAGCTTGCCATGCGCGAGATTGAGCATGGTGAACAGTTCGCGACAGCCGAGAAAAAGCATACCGAAGGCAAACACCAGGAAAAAGAGACTGCCATAGCTGGCGGGGAGAAAAAAGGCCAGGGCGACCAGAACCAGCAGGGGCAGGGCGCTTTGCAGGCGTTGCATCATGACGGGACTCCTCCATACCGGCGCTGCCGCCGGGCGTATTCCGCGATGGCCGCGGCGAATTCGTCGTCGCCGAAATCGGGCCAAAAGGCGGTTGTGAAATAGAATTCGGCGTAGGATGCCTGCCAGAGCAGGAAATTGCTGAGGCGTTGTTCGCCGGCGCTGCGGATAATGAGGTCGGGGTCTGGCAGCTCGGCGGTCTGCAGGTGTTCGTGGATAGTCTCTTCACGGATGTCGGCGACGTTGAGTTGGCCGTCCTGTACCTTCTGGGCAATCGCTTTGACAGCGGTGCTGATCTCGTTGCGGCTGCCGTAGCTCAAGGCGATGGTCAGCACCCCGGCATCGTAATCCGCACTTTTGATGATGGCCGCCTGGAGTTTTTTGCGGACAGGAGCGGGCAGGCGTTCCATTTCGCCGATGATTTTGAGGCGGATGCGATACTTGTCCAGCATGGGCGACTGCTTGTC
>JAQWBY010000245.1 GCA_028706165.1 Lentisphaeria bacterium
GACACCCCCGACGGCACCTGCATCCGCGACTACATCCACGTTCTCGATCTCGCCCAGGCACACCTCCTCGCCCTCGAAAACCACGACTCCGGCGCCTTCAATCTCGGCTCCGGCCAGGGCCACAGCGTCAAAGCTGTCATTGACACCGTCCGCGCCGTCACCGGCAAGGACTTCAAGGTCGAATACGCCGAACGCCGCCCCGGCGACCCCGCACGCCTCATCAGCGACTCCAGCGCCGCCCGCGCCACCCTGGGCTGGAAACCACAGTTCGAAGACATTGAGTCCATCGTCGCCTCCGCCTGGAAATGGCGCTGCGCACACCCCAATGGCTACGGCGATAAATAATCGCCACGCCACCCAATGACCGCGGCGACAAACCCTCGCCGCGGCTTCAGCCACCCAACCCAGGGCATGGCCATGAATGAAGCCACCGGCAGCCGCAACACCACCGCCAGCCGCCCCACCGGCACTGCCGGCAACGCCGCCTCGTCGCCGTTCCGGCGCGTCATCGGTTGGCTCCTGCGCCTCGGCGGCATCGCCCTCGCGGCGTTGCTGTTGTACCTGACCATATCCCGCACGGACGCCGATCTCCGCGGCGTCCTCAGCTCCGCCAGCCCCTGGCCCCTGCTCGTCGCTTTCGCCCTGCTGGGTGCGACCCATTTTCTCGGTGCCTACCGCTGGATCGCCCTCCTGCACGTGCAAGGCGTCCACATCGGCTATGCCCTCAGTCTCAAGCTCACCATCGTCGGCCATTTCTTTTGCTCAGTTATCCCTGGCGCGGCTAGCGGCGACCTGCTCAAGATGGGCTACGTCCTCAAATACAGCCAAGGCCGCGGCACCGAGGCCGTCCTGAGCATCATCATCGACCGCATTCTCGGACTCGCCGGCCTGATCGTCATCGGCACTGCCGCCAGTGCCTATATGCTCATTCGGCACCACGTCCTCGTCTTCGCGCAGCCACTGCTGGCCTTGACCATCGTCATCATCTTCGCCGGCGCCGCCGGCCTCGCCCTGCTCTACGCCGTGCTGCTGCTCCGCGCACGACTCATGCGTTGGCGGCCCTGCGCGACACTAGCAAGCTGGAGCGCGCGCCGCCTCCCCACCGCCATCGTCGCCATCTTCAACAAACTGGCCACCGGCCTCGACCTCTATCGCGCCCAGCCCATCGTCCTCCTGAATGCGCTGGGTATATCCGTCGTGGTCCATTTCATCCTCGGCGTCGCCTTGTTCTGCATCGGCCGGGCCTGCCTCGAAGCGCACATGGCCTTCATTCACTACCTCCTCAGCACCCAGATCAGCAACGTATCCGCACTCATACCGCTCACCCCCGGCGGCATCGGCATGCGCGACGCCGTCACCGCCGCGCTTTTTACCGCCTTCAATGCCACGCCCGCCAATGTCGTCGGCACCATACCCGTTATCAACTCATTACTTACGCTCTGCTGGGCAGCCATCGGCGCGGCCATCCTCACGCTGTCGCCGCACTTCCGCAACCGGCAGTTATAAGAAGGATCCGTTCACAAATTACGTCGCCATTTTATACAAACACTCTTATTCTCAATACCATGTCGCCAGGAGATGTTTCCCTCGCCGCGAAGCGGCAGACGCGCTGAAAGCGCGAAACATACCAGCCCAGGGCAAGCAGCGCTGAAAGCGCGCGCCGCCCTGGGTGCAATGCACTCTATGTCTATGTTCCTCGGCCCTTTCGCCCCCAAGCGGCGAAGCTGATTGGAGGCGAAAGGGCAATGGAACTCGTTTTTCTCACATTCTATGTTGCACGCTGGTAACGTGCTTTGCTATAGCTTGAAACGTAATTAACGAACGGCACCAAAGACCATTTTTGCCCACAGTTTTCGCCAAACACACAGATAAAGGACCGGTCATCATGCATCTGAACCGCCGCGATTTCCTCAAAAGCAGTGGCGCTCTCGCGGGCGCAGCCGCCGTGCCCGCATTCCTCAGCTGCCACAACGCCCACAGCGCGCCGGCAAACCGCATCAACATCGGCGTCATCGGCATCGGCAAAATGTGCATGGGACACATCCACGGGCTCCTCGGCCGACCCGACGTCCGCATCAGCGCCCTCTGCGATGTCGAATCCATCCGCCTCGGTAAAGCTCATAAAATTGTTGACGACCGCTATCGCGACCGCCTCGGCAAGGACTACGGCGGCTGCGATACCTACGGCGATTTCCGCCGCATCCTCGACCGCAATGACATCGACGCCGTGCTCATCGCCACGCCCACCCACTGGCACGCCGCCCAGAGCGTCCTGTCATGCCAAGCCGGCAAGGACGTCTATTGCGAAAAGCCCATGACCCTGTCCATCCACGAAGGCCAGGCGATCATCCGCGCCGCCCGCCATCACCACATCGTTTACCAAAACGGCAGCCAGCAGCGCTCCGACCAGAAATTCCGCCTGGCCTGCGAGCTCGTCCGCAACGGCCGCATCGGCAAGGTCAAGACCATCTTCGTCAACAACGTCGCCGATCCCTCCGGCCCCTGCTACCTGCCAGCACAACCCACGCCCCCCAGTATCGACTGGGATATGTGGCTCGGACCCGCACCTTGGCGCCCCTACCACGAAGAACTCTGCCCCTTCGATAACTGGGCCGTCTTCCCCCACTGGCGCCGCTATTCCGATTTCGACGGCGGCGGCATGACCGACTGGGGCGCCCACCACTTCGATATCGCCCAGTGGGCCCTCGGTATGGACGACTCCGGCCCCGTCACCATCATCCCCCCACGGGAATCCGAATTCAAACGCCTCACCTACGTCTATGCCAACGGCACCCAGATGGTCCGCGGCGGCGCCCAGCCCAGAGAAGCCGGCCTCGAAATTATCGGCGAAAAAGGCCGCGTCTGCGTCAACCGCGGCTATCTCTACACCGAGCCCGAAGAACTCATCCGCACCAAATGGGGCATCAACGACATCCGTCTCTACGAGAGCCGCAGCCATATCGACAACTGGCTATCCTGCATCCGTAACCGTCAGGACTGCATCTGCACGCCGGAAATCGGCCACCGCAGCTCCACCGTCTGCCACCTCGGCATCATCTGCTACCGCCTGAACCGCACCCTGCACTGGGACCCCGTCAAGGAACACTTTGTCAACGACCCCGAAGCCGACCGGCTCATCCATAAGCCCACCCGCGCACCCTGGATCGTCTGATCAACGACAAGTTGCCCCTGACAAATCGCGTCATAACCCCGGCAGTACCCGGCATCACCCCATAGGATTTGGTCATGAAACACTCCCTGCGTATCTTCAGTTGCGTCGCCGCTCTCGCAGCCGCCGCCACGCTTTGCGCCCAGGACAATCGCCCGCAGCCCACCGAAGCCGACATCGCCCGCATGCGCGCCGCCATGCCCGCCAATCTCTACGTCAAGCCACCGCAACCCCGCAAGGTCCTCGTCTACTGCGAAACCGAGGCCTTCTACCACACGTCCATCCCCTTCGCCAACCAGGCACTGACCATCCTCGGCGAACATAGCGGCGCCTTCACCGTCACCAGCGTCAGCACCGACCCGGCCGTATTCGAACCCGAAAACCTCAAGCAGTTCGACGTCATCGTCCTCAATAACAACACCGGCCGCGAACCCCTCGGCAATGTCGCCCCCGAAACGCTCCCCGAAGGCCCCCAACGCCAAGCCGCCGAGGATCGCGAACTGCGCCTCCGCAATGGCCTCCTCGACTTCGTCCGCAACGGCAAGGGCGTCCTCGCTATCCACGCCGCCATCGACGCATTCTACAAATGGCCCGAATACGGCGATATGCTCGGCGGCTACTTCAATCTCCACCCATGGAGCGAAAGCGTCGGCGCCGAACTCGTTGACCCCGGCCACCCGCTCCTCCGCGCCTACCGCGGCCGCAATTTCCGCATCAACGAGGAAATCTATCAGGTCAAGGAACCCTACTCCCGCGACCGCCAACGCGTCCTCATGCGCCTTGACACCGCCAATACCAACATGAACAAGGGCGAAAATATCCGCCGCCAGGACGGCGATTTCGCCCTCGCCTGGCTCAAACGCTACGGCGAAGGCCGCGTCTTCTACCTCAGCTTCGGCCACCGCCACGAGACCTTCTGGGACCCCGCCACCCTACAGGTGCTCCTCGACGCCATGCAATACTGCGCCGGCGACGTCGTCTGCGATGACCGCCCCAGCAGCCAGCTCGACGACGCCTACTACCAACAGTCCGCCACCACCGGCCGTAACCGCGGTCTCGATGCTATCTTCGCCGATCTCAGTCAGTACCGCGACGGCGCCGCCGACCGCCCCCTCCGCCAGGTCGAAGCCCTCGTCAATGAGGCCATGGCCCCCGCCAAACGCAGCGACGCCCGCGATCTTGCCACCCGCCTCGCCGCGCTCCTCCAGCCCGCATCCAGCAGCGCTCTGCGCTGCTTCGCCCTCCGCCAGCTCTCACGCATTGGTGGCGACAGCGAGATTCCCGCCATCGCCAGCCAAATCAACGCCCCCGGCGATGACGACCATGCCAGCTGCAGCACCATGGCCCTCTACGCCCTGCAACGCATTCCCGGCGCCGCCGCCGACCAGGCGCTCATCGCCGCCCTGCCCAAAGCCGGCGCCCAAAGCAGCGCCCTCGCCGCCGTCCTGGGTTTCCGCCAGTCCCGCGCCGCCGTGCCCGCCATCAGCAAGCTCCTTAATGCCCCCGAGCACGCAGCAGCCGCCGCGCTCGCCCTCGGCCAGATCGGCGGCAGCGACGCCGCCCGCGCCCTCCTCGCCGCGCTCGCGCCCAGCGCCGCGCCGCTACCCGTCCTCCAGGGCCTGATTGAGCTCATCGACACCGTCAAGGGCGACGAGCAGGCCGCCGTCGCTCAAGCCGTCCTCGACCACCCGGCTGCCACCCCGTCCCTCCGCGGCCGCGCCATCATCGGCCTCAGTCAGGCCCGCGGCAATGCCGCCCTGCCCGTCATCCACAATGCCCTGCGCAACGACGATCTGCGCCTGCAGAGCGCCGCCGCCGCCGCCCTCGTCGCCCTCCCGGAAGCACTGGCCACCACCGCCGCCCAGCTCAACGACCTGCCACCCAGCGCCGCCGCCCTCGTCATCGGCACCATCGCCAAAGCCCGCGCCACCGCTCTCGAAGACTTGGTTCTCCAGGCCATGAGCAACGACAACGACGACATCAGCAACGCCGCCATTGACGCCATCGCCGCCTGCGGCAGCGCCAAGGCCGTCCGCCCCCTCGCCGACCTGGCCAGCAACGGCGGCGCCAAACAAAACCGCGCCAGACGCGCACTCGCTTTCCTCGCTGCCGCCGGCGTCGATGACGCTATCCGCACCCTCGCCGCCGACAACAGTCTGCCCGAAAAAGTCCGCGCCGAGCTCTTCGCCGCCATGGGCAGCCGTATCGACCGCACCAGCATCGCCATGCTCCTGCAGGCCGCCAATGACGACAACAAGGCCATCCGCAAAGAGGCCATCGCCGCCCTGGCCATCGTCGCCAACGACGCCGACAGCGCTGCACTCATCGACCTCATTGCCGCCGTTGACAGCGCCGCCGACCGCACCCGCCTGGAAGGCATCCTCGTCGCCGTCAACCGCCGCGCTGCCGACCCGGCCGCCACGCCAGCGCTGCTCGCCGCCGCCCTCGGCAAGAATCCCCCGGCGGCGACGCGTATCGCCTACGTCAACGTCATGGGCAAACTCGCTCATGCTGACAGCCTGCCGCTCATCATCAACGACACCCGCTCCGACGACGCCGGTGTCAAGCGCGCCGCCATCCTCGCGCTCTGCGACTGGCCAGACACCACGCCGCTGACGACCCTCCAGACCCTCAGCCGCGACCCGCAGGCCAGCTTGGCCCACCGCGTCCTCGCTCTCCGCGGCTACTCACGCATGCTCGCCATGCCCAGCAAACGCCCCATGCGCGAGACCCTCGCCATGTACCGCGAGGCATTCGATCTCGTTCAGGGCCCACAGGAAAAACAATCCCTCCTCAAAGGCCTCGGCGATCTCATTCACCCCGATGCCATGAAAATGGCCCTGGACTTCCGCAAAGACCCCGATCTCAGCAACGAAGCCGTCATCGCCGC
>JAQWBY010000246.1:0-3557 GCA_028706165.1 Lentisphaeria bacterium
TCCATTCCAGGTATCGCGTTCAGCCATGGCACCTGCAACAATTCCTCCGGCAGTGCGCTTGGCTGTTGCCGGAAGACGCTGCCGGCCTTGATGATCAGCAGGTCTTTCCGTGACGGCACAAAACCCAGGAGTCGCCCGTCAATGTGCTGTTGGGAAAAGCTGCCGTCCTCTTGAACACACACGACGATGTTATTTGTTTCGCAGCTATCGAACAACACAAGCATTTTGCTGTCATCTGACCAAACCAGAACGTGTCTATAGCCAAGATCTGTCAACGGTCCGCGAAAAAGCTGCTCGCCAGTGGCGGCGTTGTTGATCTGCAAAGCGGTATTCGTCTCTTTTGCGGCCGTACTCAGCTCAGCGACGTAGTTGCCGTCAGGCGAGGTCGTGACCTTCTCTACGGCATCCCGGGGCGGGTCATTCATCAGCGTTTTGGTGTTGACTTCAGGGATACACGCGCCACTGAAGTCAATGACGGCCGACACCCAGCCTTTTTCGTCAGGGTCATAGGCCTTCATGCTGCTCCCTTTTCCGCGCAGACGGCCTTGCAGTCCACGCAACGGCTTGAGCGATGAATGATGCCGCAGCATGAATTCGCACTCGCGAAGAACGTTATTCATAGCCGCGCCTATCATGGTTGCAAAGCCGAAGCCGAGGACAAGACTGAGGACGGCAAGCACTTCCAGGATCGAACGTCGTCTGGCTTTCTTCCGAGCCTGCCAGGCATCGCCATTCAGCGCCGTAAAGAGCAGCAGGAGATAAACAGGTATGACAACAACACTGTTGACCGACGACAAGATTGTCCCCAACAATATTTCCACGCTGCTGATGAATGGCAAGGAGAGAAAGACATAGCCAAGGCAGGCCGCCAGGAGCAACAGCAAGAACAACGGCACTTTCCGGAGCTGGTATTTATGTCCCAGCAGATACGCCCCATACAGCAGGACATGATACACGCCGCCGGCAAGAATGTACAGCGGCCAGTACACCCGCAACGCAAACGAGTCCAACCACAGGAAGGCACAGGCATTGCCCAGGCAGCCCCACCCCATGGCAGCAGTCAACACCAACAACCAGCCCGAGTCACCACGCCGCCGCAAGCGATTGGCCATCGGTAAAAAGGCCGTCAGGAAGGCGAATAAAAAGCAGGCGCGAATCACGGCGCGACTATCCCCACTGGCAAATGCCGACAGGTAACCGCAGGCAATAGCCAGTGTCCACGTTAGGATGATGCGCCGCCACGGCCAGTTTTTCCCCATGATTATGCCTCCAGCCATATGATGCCTTCATGCCTCAGCCCGCATAACATCATCGGTCGCAGCAAAAAAGCCGCTCCACTATATCACTCTCCAAGCCGACAAACAACAGCGTGTTACGCCGTGAGAACGAAATGGGTCAGCCATTGACACTGTATGCCAGTAATTCGTCTTTCCGGCGCGGTGGGACACGACGTGCCTGGCGAATGTAGCGCCCAGCGAGCGTTTGTCCTAGGCCATCTTCGACCGCGCCTTTGACGCTGAAAACAAAACTGCAGGCATGGCCGGTATCAATGGCTCCTATGAAACCCGCTGCCGCAAAGGTCGGCGGAAATCAAAGTCGAATGGTTGGGCGGCGACTGGTCGTGGGTTCCCTGTAAATTGTCCCTGGTGTTTTCACCACCGGGGTGATTACTCCTATGAAACACGCTGCCGCAAAGGTCGGCGGAAATCAAGGTCGGATGGCTGGGCGGCAGCGGGCCGTGGGTTTCCTGCAAATTGTCTCCGGTGTTTTTCCCACCGGGGTGGTTACTGGCCGATTACGACGCGCGGTTGGCTTCCGATATGCAGGTGATTGTCTTTGATACGATCTGCGGTATGTTTCGCGACTGGGATGTAGGCTGCGGCTTGGTGGATCAGTCAAAGTCGGATGTAGTGTGTGGTGCAGTTGCCAGAGCGTTCTATTGGCCTACGCCCCGCAGGCCGTTCATCGGCTCGCGGGGGCGCCTGAGGTTCACATGACGAAAATGAAGAAGATCGGGTGCATATTCGGAATCATAGTTGGGATTATGGTTCTCGGAGTCGGGATGCTCTTGTTCATTCCGATACTTCAGCAGCGCCCTCGCTGGCCAACAGTGGCCGAACCGAGTGCCCTTCTCCGAGAGTGCGTTGTCATCTCCGATACCGCACCGGCAGGAGAGTATCCCAAGGAGAAATGGGGGCCTGCCATTCAGGCCCTCCATCCCCGCTTTGTCTTCTTTGAAGAGAAGAGAATAAACATCATCTTGTCCACTGGAGGGATTGGCGATTCCTGGGGATTCATGGTCTATCCCGACCTCCGGACGAGCATACCTGCCGACGTTGGGACATCGCGGATAATCGTGCCAGGCATATTCACGTACATAGGACTGAGGTAGGCATATGTCTGCGGACGATAACTTTTTGGTGTTTTGAGACTTCAGCTTTTGGGGCTTTCAGGCAGGGAATGCTCCTCGGGGTGGCCAACGGATAAAGCCTTCTACACTTCAAGCCCCGTCCAATTATTGGGGGCCGTTATAGGTAGAGGGCATCAGGGCGCCCTGGCTTGAGTTTCTTTGACGCCGAATTACGTTTGCGGTGAGGTGCGTCTGTTCATTCACGCAGGCAGGAAAGACGCCAGTCGTATTTATTGAGATTTGCTGCTCATTTTCAAAAACAGCGACGTGGTTCTCATGCGGAACCGACCGTGGAATGAGCAACAAGCCAAGCGGTGAAAGGGAATGGGGTGATGACTGCCGACTACGAAGAATTCAAAGGAAGAAGGCATAGTCAACGCCATCATTGGCTGCCTAGGACTTCAACGGAGCCGTTTACCTGGGCCGTCATGATAATTCAGGTGGCAAGACGTTCTTGTGTTCGCTGGGTTGGTGCATTTATCTTTGCTGTCGCGCTTGGCGCCATGCCCTCGGTGCTGGCAGCAATAGAAGGGGCTTATACATACAGCATTGATAACCAAAAGGCCACCATCACAAAGTATAATGGCCCTGGTGGCGATGTCGTCATCCCCAGCGGCCTTAATGGATATCCCGTTGCTCGCATTGGGGAAAGTGCTTTTTACTTTTGCAGCAACCTGACCAGCGTGGTGATTCCTGACAGCGTGACCAGCATCGGGGAATATGCGTTTTATGACTGCTCCAGCCTGACCAGTGTGGCGATCCCCGGTAGTTTGACCAGCATAGGGAATAGAGCGTTTTCTGGTTGCTGCAGCCTGACCAGTGTGGTGATTCCGGCCAGCGTGACCAGCATTGGGGAAGGGGCGTTTATGGAATGTCGCAGCCTGACCAGCGTGGTGATTCCCGGCAGCCTGACCAGTATTATGGATGGTACGTTTTGGGGCTGCATCAAACTGACCAGCGTGGTGATTCCAGACAGTGTAATCAGCATTGGGGATGGGGCGTTCATGGAATGCCGCAGGCTGACCAGCGTGGTGATTCCCGCCAGCGTGACCAGTATTGCTCCGTATGCGTTTTTCTCTTGCATCGACCTTGCCAACGTGGTGATTTCGGACAGCGTGACCAGTATCGGGGAAAAAGCGTTTTCCGG
>JAQWBY010000246.1:3657-6054 GCA_028706165.1 Lentisphaeria bacterium
GCGTTTTCCGGCTGTTCCAGCCTTAGCAGCGTAGTGATTGGGGACAGCGTGACTAGCATCGGGGCAAAAGCGTTTTTTCGCTGTTCCAGCCTTAGCAGCGTGGAGATTGGAAACAGCGTAACCAGCATTGGAGATGGGGCGTTCGTAGAATGCCGCAGCCTTACCAACGTGGTGATTCCTAACAGCGTGACCAGCATCGGGAAAAGTGCGTTTTCAGGGTGCTCCAGCCTTACCCGCGTGGTGATTGGGAACAGCGTGACCAGCATCGGGAAAAGTGCGTTTAGTAGCTGTTCCAGCCTTACCCGCGTGGTGATTCCCGCCAGTGTGACCAGCATCGGGAAATACGCGTTTTATCGCTGTTCCAGCCTAAGCAGAGTGGTAATTGGAAACAGCGTGGTCAGCATTGGAGAAAGTGCATTTCACTCTTGTTCCAGTCTTTCTCGCGTGATGATTCCCGCCAGTGTGACCAGCATTGGGAAAGACGCGTTTAGCGGCTGTCCCTGTCGCTCTTGGGTGGAAAAAAACTATGGTTATCTAAATAAGCAAAGGTTCGTTCGGGAACATATGGAAAATCGGACCATATTCATTGCTTACCTAATTACCTGGTGTGCATACCTCGTCGTCACGCACGCATGGGCTCACCGAAAGCGGCTACCTGCTGCCAGAGTCGTGGCCGCTCACACTGTTCCCACGGTGGTGACGCTCACAATGACATACGTGTTTTTGATTGCAGGGGGCGCCACCACGGCCCAGTTCGTGGCCGCTTCGGAAGCCGGGATGAACATGTGGTTTTTATGGTGTCTCCTCTGGCCCATTCTCCTCTTAGGCTCTGCGGTGTCAGCAGTTGTCGGTGTGATCTGGACGATTGTCGCCTGTGTGAAGAAGCCTTTGCGGAGATGGCTTCCCATAGCCGTTGCCGCAACCGTGATGTCCGTGTTTGCATGCCTAACGGTCGGAGCAAATTTCCCTGATGCATGAACAAAGGAGAACGAACTAGCCTTGCACGGTACGGCGTACAGCCGCCCGTGAAGGCTGACGTTATGGTCGATTTCTTCGGCTTTTCTGAGATGGTTTTTCCCTCCGCCCTATAAACGCGTCTCTTTGTGCGCCGGGCGTGCCTGTCGCGGTCTCTATTTGGCCGTTTTGAGGCGGACGCTCAGGTCACGAAATTTAGCGTTCGCGGCGAACTGCCTGCATTGTTTCGTATAACTGGGCGACCACGGATAGAGACAAACTCAAGCAGAAAACACAAGCGCCGCCGACCCGGCGGCCGACGGCGGTTTATGCGCTGATTTTATCTCATTGCGTCAGCAGTTCTTTCTGCTCGCTCCACAGGGCCGGAATTGCCCTGCGGGCCAAATTGACGGACAGGCCGGCGAAATCCTCGCCGGCGATGGCTCCCGCGATGATGTCCGGCGCCAGCATGGCCAGGCGGATAATGCGGGCCACGTAGCTGATGTCGCGGCCAATCGCCGCCGCCAGGGCCTTGACGTTCTCCACGTTGCCTTCGTCGATGAGTTTCTGCCAGCGGCGTCCGCGCGCCACGGCCAGGAGGAAGGCCTGCCGGCTGGGATCGACGGCATCTGCTCCCGGCACAATTACTCTTTTGCCGTTGCCATGCTGCTTCAGGCATATCGGCACCGACACCTGCAGGTTGCCATTGGGCAGAAGATCAGTCGTTACGGTTTTCATGGTCGATTTGCTCCTTGAGGGCCATGATGCCCTCCGCCTTGAGTTCCAGGTCCATTCTGTCCTCGTGGAGTTGAATGCGTTCTATCAGAAGCTCGACGAGCCGGCGCTTTTCCACGCTGGTCGCCGCGGCCCAGAAGGGCTTGCCGAGGGCATCGGCCATACCGCCCGCGTCAGTGCCATTGAGACCGGCGAGCCTGGCTGCCATGGCCGGCGTGCGGAACACCGCCGATATCTGCTCGAATACCACGTCCTCAAGCGTCGTGGCGGCCACCTGCTTGACGGGGCAGCTTGAGATCGCCCGCCGCGAGTCCCGGGAGCACTTGTAATACGAGTAGCGCCTCCCGTTCTTTCTGGTGGTCGCTGCCATGGTCATCATGCCGCCGCAGTGCCCGCAGTAGAGCAGCCCCTTGAGGGCCGACACGTAATCCGACTTTCGCGTCAGGTCGGCATTCGTGGGGGTGGCATCCATGAAGCGCTGAACCGTTTCCCAGGTATCCAGGTCCACGATGGCCTGCTGCTCGCCATCGAAGGTCTCGCCCTTGTGACTCACCTTCCCGATATAGACGCAGTTCCGGAGAATATGGTGCAGGTTGCCCTTGTTCCACGGGCGGCCGGTCTTGGTCTTGAGGCCCTTGGCATTGAGCTCGATGGCGATCCTTTTCGGCGATTGCAGGTCAAGGTAGCGCCGGTAGATATGCCGGACGG
>JAQWBY010000247.1 GCA_028706165.1 Lentisphaeria bacterium
AGAGGACAAGCGAGCCACGAATGGCGTTCTTGCGATACTTCAGATAGTCCACATTCAGATTCTCTAGGAACTTGAAGGTCCGCATAGGCAGGCCCTTGATGATGTCACGCAGCACCAGCAGGTCGAAAATGGCTCGCGTCATGAAGATCGCCGTGAACATACTGGCGAAAATACCGAAGCTCAGGGTAACCGCAAAGCCCTTCACCGAGCCACTACCAAACTGATACATGAAGAAGGCCGTGACCAAGGTCGTCAAGTTGGAGTCAAAAATACTGCTGAATGCCCGCTGGTAGCCGGCCACAATCGCATTGCCAATGGTCTTGCCACGCTTGAGTTCCTCACGGATACGCTCGAAAATCAGCACGTTGGCATCAACCGCCATACCAATGGTCAAAACCATACCGGCAATGCCCGGCATGGTGATCGTCGCCTTGGTCAGAGCCATCGTGCCCAAAACCAGGACCGTATTCACCACCAGCGCACTGACGGCAATCAAGCCCGCCACGCGATAATACCACATCATGAACAGTATCACTAGGGCCATGCCCAGCAGGCCGGCCCAGCTACCGCTGCGCACCGAGTCCGCACCCAGCGTCGGGTCCGTGCCAAACTCGCTGTCGATATTCACCGTCACCGGCACGTTACCAGAGGCAATCACGCCAGACAGCCGCCGGGCTTCCTCAAACGTGAAACTGCCGCTGATCTCAGCCTGACCGCCGGAAATCGCTTCGCGAATATTCGGCGCGCTGTACACCACGCCATCCAGCACAATCGCCAGCTGCCGGCCGACGTTCTTGCCCGTCACGTCCGCAAAAGCCCGCGCTCCGCGGCTCTTGAAACGCAGACTGATCGACCAGTTGCCAAATTCGTCCACGTTCGGAAACGCCTTGTCCACATCTTCACCGCGAATCCGCTGCGGCGTCTTCTCAATGAAAACAACCTGGGTGATCAACTCGCCATTGCGCTCGCTCTCAATCTCTTTGCGGATCAGTCCCGGCGGCGTGCGGAAATTCTGACGGTCGGCCATGTACTGGCTAACCAATTCATCGCTGTTCTCGGCAACCAGGTGAAACTCCAGTTTCGCTGCCTGCTTGATCGTCGTGCGAATGTCCGACTTGTCCGCCTCGTCAACGCTGGGCATACGCACCGAAATGGTATTTTTGCCCGTCGCCTTGATCTCCGGCTCGGTAACGCCCATGGAATTGAGCCGATTGTCCATGATCACCAAAATCCGATCACGAATGTCTTCGACCTTCTCGTCCTTGGGCACGTCCTTTTCATTGAATCCCAGCACAAATTCCGTGCCGCCCTGCAAGTCCAAGCCCAGGCGCAACTTGCCGGCAGACTTCACCCGCACGTAACGCAAAATGGTCTTGTTCGACGCCTTCGCCTGAAAAGGCACGTTCACAAAGTCACTCAGATTGATGCGATACAGATCGGCATTGCCCTGCGCCGCGCGCTCCAAGGCCTTATACCCCGAGATGCTCGCATCATCACTGCGGACAGCCGCCACGCGGCGCATCAGCTCAGCAAAATCCTTGACCTTCACCCACGCTTCGTAATCCGGCGACGCCTGCAGCTCCGAGTAGCTCTTCTGCAAGGCCTTGTACTCGTCGCTGTCCTTGGCCTCCATAGCGTCCAGCTTCGCTTTCAACTCATCGGGATTGGCAATCTTCAGCACATTCTGAGACCGCGCCTGCAAAGCCGCCAGCTGCTTGGCACTGATGCGGTCAAATTCGCCCAGATAGTCCTTGTCCCGGATGGGAAACATGGCCGACAACCAGCCAATGACCACCAGGGCGATGATGATCCAGCGAATGATCAGGGATTTTTTCATAAACTCCTCGTGCTCTTAGGGTTTCTTCCAAATAGTGCTTTGTCGAATACGAAAATAGTATGGCGGGCGCCAGCGGCGCGCCGGTCAGTCTTTTTTCTCGTCGTCGCCCAACACTGCCGCTACCGCGCTACGGATGACCTCAATGTCAACGCGCTCCGCCACCGTGATCTTCACGGTCTTTTCGTCCACGCGTGAGATCGTGCCGATGATGCCGCCGTTGGTCATCACACGAGTGCCGACGGTGAGCTTCTTGAGCAACTCCTGGTGCTCCTTCTGCTTTTTCTGCTGCGGCCGGATCATCAGAAAATAAAGGATGCCCAGCAGGGGCACCATCATCAAAAATTGAAAGGCCATACCACCGCCCGCCGCCGGCTGGGCCTGCGCAAAAACACCAATGGCCTGCTGCATCATCTGTTCCACACTCTGCTCCATACTTCTGTTTGATTCGAAACCATGCCTAACAACACGTTTGCTCCCACAGGCCCAACGGCACCGCAGGGGGGAAAAATACGAAACGAGAAATGTACTGTCTGCACGCCAACTTGCAACCACAATCACCGTTGACTCCATGCCTAGGCAGTTGATTTCTGCCATTTCGTGCTTACTTTTATGCCTCTGCATGCCACGCAGAAAAAGCCGGGCAATGCAGACGCCGGCGGCCCCAGTCACACAACCAGCGGTAGCCATGGCGTACCATGGGCCGGCGCTTCTGTTATAGTCTCTTGCCGCACCCCGCGCAGGAGCCGTATCCACCGAAAGAAAGGTCGCGCTGATGGCAAGCGAACGCTTATATCTAGTCAAAAATGAAGCCGGCGAAGAAATGGGCCCAGCCGATCAGGATGCACTCGTCATTTGGGCCAAAGATGGCAAAATCACCCCCGGCTGCAAAGTCCGCTCGACGCTCATCCCCCAATGGGAAGCAGCCGGCAGTGTCGATTTCCTTAAGCCATTCATCCTCGCCCAACAGGAAGCCGCCGTCAGGAAAAAGCAAAACAGCATCGTCAACATCATCAAGCGGCGGATATTTTTGCGGGCCGAAGACATCATGGCCGACAGCGGCCTGGTCAAAGTCCGCCTGGAAAACTATCCTCGCGCCAATCTCCTGGTGCGCTATATGGCCGGGCTGACTGACACCGTGATGATGGCTCTGCTCGCTGCCGGCATTGCCTACCTCTGCACACTCCTCTTCCAACATAGCGTTTTCGGCAAGGAGCAGATATTCTACGTCGGCTTCAGCCTCTTCTGGGTCCTCTGCCTGCTGTACTTCACACTCTCCATCGCCTACTGCACCCAAACCCTCGGCCAGCGCTATTGGGGAATTTTCCTGATCAAACAGGACGGCCAGTCCTTCTGGGTCGGACGGGCCTTTTTCTACACCATCTTCATGATTCCACTGGGCATCTTCAGCGCTCTCTTCGCCTTGACCAGCGAGAACAAACTCAGCGCCCAGGAGTATCTCACCGGCACGCGCATGGTCAAACTCAAGCTCATCAGTAAAAAACAACGCTAGTCATGCCATCTGCACATCACGCCCCCGCACAAGCAACAACGCGCGACGCATCATCCCGCCGGCGTCTTTCCACCACCCTCTCGGCCTATTTCTGCCGCGAATTCATCTTGCCGCTTTTTTGCGCGCTGCTTGCTTTCGCCGTCCTCTTCCTCATCAACGATGTTTTTGACGACCTGCCGGACTTCCTCAACCAGGATATCCCCGGCAGCGTCGTCATGCGCTATTTTCTCGCCAAGCAGCCCGCCAACCTCATCAATGTCATACCCATCTCAGTACTGCTCGCAGCTAGCTTTATGGTCATGATGATGGGCAAGAACAGTGAACTAACCGCCATGCGTGCCGCCGGCCTGTCACTCGGCTCCTGCGCCTGGCCGGTATGGCTCATCGCCAGCATCATGTGCCTGACTGTTTTCGCCATCGGCGAATCATGGGGACCAGCCGGCGCCAAGGCCGCTCATGACATCCGTCGACAATGGGTGGATAAGGACGACGACCGCCTCACCCATATCGCCTTCGCCAACGCCCAGCAACGCCGTGACTGGTTCATCGAAGAACTACAGCAGAGTGACACCGCCCAAAACGTCATCGTCCGCCAATACCGCCCCGACGGCAGCACCGATTGGGTCCTTAACGCCCTCAATGCCGAGTACCACGCCGACACCTGGACTTTCGTCGCCGGCGATATCAAACGCTACGACGAACGCGGCGCCCTCGTCGTCGGCGAACCCGAATTCTTCCACCAGCACCAGGAAAGCTTCGCGGAAGCACCCAGCGACATCCGCGGCCACAGCAAGGCCTGGGACCTACTGACCATCCGCGAGCTGCGTGCGGTCCTCAATGGCAACATCCTGCCGGCCAGCCAAATCCAGCGCCTGCTCAAAGTCATGTTCTGGCACCACCTGTGCTTTCCCCTGGCCAGCCTGGTCGGCGCCCTCTTCGGCATCGCCCTCACCATCGCCCAGGAACGCAGTGGCGTCATGAAGGGCTTCGCCACCGCCGTCGGCATGCTCGTGCTCTTCTACCTGGTCGGCCAATTTACCATGGTCATGGGCAAAAACGGCTGGCTGCCGGCCTTCGCTGCCGGTGCCCTGCCCAGCCTGGCTTTCACCGCCGCCGGCATAGCCACCATGTGGCGAAAACAATGAACGCCAACGCCACCACAGGACCACGCAGACCATGAACAAACCGCCGGAACAACCCAATACCAATACCGATGGTCTGATGAATAAAAACGCGCGCGAACAACAGCAGCCGACCCCAATAAACGACCTCACGCCAAGTACGACAAGCGCCAATACCGCAAGCCCGGTCCCGCCCGCACAAGCAGGCACCGAAGCCTCGCCAGTTAGCGAGCACAACCCGCAAGACCGCCCCACCAGCGCACTGCCCGAAAACAATACCATCGCTGCGCCCAGAAATGCCGCCGCAGGCGCTGCTGGCACCACCACCGCGCCCGCGTCCCGTCCGCGTTTCTCGCGTCGCCGCATTGTCATCTGGCTCATTGAGCTCGTTGTCCTGCTGGCGGCGACCGAGCATTTCATCCTCAAGCCCCGTCTTGCGCGGAACCGCGCTGAAAAAGCCCAGGCCGCACAGACGGCCAAGCTGGAGCAGGAGGTCCAGGAGGTCATTCGCCCACTAGCGGAGCGCGCGCGCGTCCTGCCTAGTCTCAGTGAAGTATTTCCAGCCTATCTGGCGCCCCTCACTGGCCTCGCCGATGGCAGCAAGAACATGCGTGACACCCAGCTAAGCGTTTCCGAGCAGGAGGGCCTGCCCGTTGAAGTGGTCAACAGCATCGGCATGGCCTTCCGCCTAGTACCCGCCGGCACCGGCCTCATCGGCAGCCCACCCGACGAGCCGGGCCGCGGCAGCATCGAAATGCAGCACGTCATGATCTTCCCACACCATTTCTACATGGGCAAGTACGAAGTCACCCAGGCGCAATGGCGACTGGTCATGGGCGAAAAAAACAACCCGTCACATTATTTCGGCGACAGCCGCCCTGTCGAAGAAGTCTCCTGGTACGACGCCCTGCGCTTCACCAACGCCCTCTGTGAACGCGAAGGCCTGCCCCTAGGCACCTACCGGCTCCCCAGCGAAACGGAATGGGAATACGCCTGCCGCGCCGGCACCAGCACCGCCTACTGCTTCGGCAACAACCCAAAAGACCTTGATCTCTGGGCCGACTACGCCGACAACAACTACCAAAGCACCCGCTCGGTCGGCCAGCGCCGCCCCAATGCTCTCGGCCTCTACGACATGCACGGCAATGTCTGGGAGTGGTGCCTCAATAAATACACCAATTACCCCGGCGATGAAACACCCGAAGCCGAATACCACCAGTGGCCGACCATCCGCGGCGGCAACTGGCACGTCGCCGCACCCGAATGCCGCTCCGCTAACCGCTGCCGACTCCCCGGAGCCTCAGTCGGCAATATGCTCGGCTTCCGCATCATCAGAACAATCACCGCCAGCATAGCAACAAGCAGAAACTCGCCGACAGAAAACCACGCCACCAAAGACAACACCACCACCCCAGAGAACAACGCCACCACTCCGGCTGAGCCATGAACGCTCAAACTCATCTATCGGGGTGCCGGCGTAATCGGTCACCCATTGATAATAGATGCACACCTTGCCTCTCTGGCGCGGTAGGACGACGAGCCAAGCCCATGTGGCGCGCCCTCCAGGCGCAATTCTAG
>JAQWBY010000248.1 GCA_028706165.1 Lentisphaeria bacterium
AGACTCTCGCTGTAGCGCTCGATTGTGCTGGGTTGGCCGCGGAACGCCGCGCGGATTTCGACGCGGTCGCTGTGGTCACCGAGAATGCCGACGTGTTCGGCGGAGTCGGCGGCGACCTTGCCGCTGGCGTCGATCAGACTCAGGCGCAGCGTGTCGCTGGAGAATGAATCACAGAAACTGCGCGCGTCGTCAAGCCGTCCCTGGTCCAGGAGCGGTCGGACGATGTGTGCCACGAGCTGGCCTTCCTGCTCGATGTTGCGGCGGGCGTCCTGCATGTACGACGCTTCGAAGAGTCGCAGCTGCCAGTAGAAGAGCATGCCGAACAGGATGATGCCGCAGCCGATGACGAAGGGCAGGCCGAAGAGGATTCGGTCGCGTGATTTCATGGTCAGATTCCTGATTTCAGGCGGTAGCCGACGCCGCGGACGGTGTCGATATTGGCGCCCCACTCGCCGAGTTTGCGGCGCAGATTGACGATTTGGACATCGATGGCGCGTTCGGTGACGGGGTAGCCATCTCCCTTGACGCGATTGATGATTTGGTTTCTGGTGAAGACCCGGCCGGGGTGGGCGGTGAAGAGCTTCATGATGGCGAATTCGCTGTAGGTCAGTTCGAGGTTTTCGCCGTTGAGTTTGGCGCTGTGGAGTTCATCGTTGATGACCAGGCCATTATGGCGGATCTCGCTGCTGTCGTCCTGTTCGCTGAGCTGTCGCAGTTGGGCGCGGACGCGGGCGACGAGGATTTTGCGGCTGAAGGGCTTGGTGACGTAGTCGGCGGCGCCGAGTTCGAGGCCGAGGACAACGTCACTTTCGTCGCTTTTGGCGCTAAGCATGATGACGGGTATGGCTCTGGTCAGCTCGTTATTTTTGAGTTGGCGGCAGACGTCAAGGCCGTCGATGCCGGGCAGCATCAAGTCGAGAATGACGAGGTCGGGGAGGTGCACCTGCGCCAACTTGAGGCCGTCTTCGCCGTTGGCGGCGCCCATGACCGTGTGGTAGCCGGCGCTTTCCAGCGTAAGCACGACCAGGTCGCGGATGGGTTCTTCGTCTTCAATGACCAGAATGCGTTCATTTGCCATTGCTGATGCCCTCGTGGCAGTGGCGGACAATGCGTCCGTGTTCCAGGTAGATGATGTCTTCGCAGATGTTAGTGGCGATATCGGCGATGCGTTCCAGGCAGCGGGAAACTGTCAGGCAGTCCAGGTAGTAGCTGGCCTCGGCGGGGTGCTTGATGATCATCTCGCGGACCTTGTCATAGTTGTCCTTATGGAGCAAATCGACATCGTCGTCGCGTTGGATGACCTCTGCGGCGGTGACCACGTCGTGGTAGCTCATGGCGTCCAGCGCCTTCTTCAACATATCGCAGGCTTTGGCGACCATCTCGCTAAAGTCGAATTTTTCCACGCTGTCTTCGGCGAAGCGTGACATATCGGCGACGCGTTCAGAGATATTGACGGCGAGGTCGGCGGTGCGTTCGAGTTCGTTGTTGATTTTGAGGACGGTGATGACTTGTCGCAGGTCGCCGGCGACAGGCTGGTAGAGGGCGAGGATTTTGAGGCATTCTTCCTCGATGCGAATTTCCATATCGTCAATGGCGGCATCGCCGTCGATGACCTTTTGGGCGTCGTCGAGGTTGTGATTTTCGACGGCGTTGATGGCGAGGAGCACGGCGTGTTCGGCGAGGGCGGCCATGTCGCCAATCATGAGTTGGAGCGTGATAAAAGCCTGTCGGAAATGTTCTTTCATGGTGCTGTTCTCCAGGCGGGCGATAAGAGGTGTGGCGACAGCCGGCGCGGCTGTTTTCAGCCGAAGCGGCCGGTGATGTATTCTTCAGTTTTCTTTTGCTTGGGGTTGGTGAAGATGCGCGCGGTCGGGCCGTCTTCAATAATATGGCCTTGGAAAAAGAACGCGGTGTTGTCGCTGACGCGTGCGGCCTGCTGCATGTTGTGGGTGACGACGACGATGGTGTATTTTTCCTTCAGGTCGAGCATGAGTTCCTCGATTTTGAGGGTGGCGACGGGATCGATGGCGCTGGTGGGCTCGTCCATGAGCAGGATTTCGGGTTCGACGGCGATAGCGCGGGCGATGCAGAGGCGCTGTTGCTGGCCGCCGGAGAGTGCCAGGCCGCTGCTTTTGAGCTTGTCTTTTACTTCGTCCCAAAGCGATGCCGCACGCAGGGCTTGTTCGACGCGTTGCTGGAGTTCCTTGCGCGGGAGTTTGAAATGCAGTTTGAGTGCATAGGCGATGTTATCGAAGACGGACATGGGAAAGGGCGTGGGTTTTTGGAAGATCATGCCGACCTTGCGGCGCAGTTCCAGCACGTCGATCTGGGGGGTGAGGATGTTAACGCCGTCAATGAGCAGTTCGCCGCTGGCACGCTGGTCGCGATAGAGTTCGAAGATGCGGTTGTAGATACGCAGGTGGGTGGATTTGCCGCAGCCGGACGGGCCGATGACGGCGGTGACGCGCCGTTCCTCGATGTCGAGGCAGTTATCGAAGAGTGCCTGGTGGCTGCCGTAGAAGAAACTGAGATTTCTGGCGCTGATTTTAGTGGCCATCGTTTTGTCCTCGGAAAAGTAATCGCGTAGCGATATTGATGGTAAGAACGAGCATCATGACGACCAGTGCGGCGCCCCAGCCGGACTGGTGCATTTCGGCGAAGGGCGAGTTGGTGGCATACTCGGTGATGAGTACGGGCATGTTTGCGGTGGGGCCGCCGAAGTAGTTGGTTGGCCAGCTGTCGGCGAAGAGCGCGGTGAAGAGTAGTGGCGCAGTTTCGCCGGAGACGCGGGCGAGGGCCAGGAGGACGCCGGTGAGCAGGCCCTTGCGGGCGGCGAAGCAGATGATGCGTAGGGTGGTGCGGGTTCGGGTCATGCCCAGGGCGAGTGCGGATTCGCGCAGGGTGTAGGGCACCATGCCGAGCATGTCTTCGGTACTGCGCATGATCACCGGGTACATGATGATCGCCAGTGCGACCGAGCCGGCCAGGCCGGAGAAATGCCCGCTGGGGACGACCATGATCATGTACACGAAGAGACCGATGATGACTGATGGCATGCCCATCATCACCGTTGCCGAAAAGCGCAGGACGCTCGTGATGGCGCGGTTGTCTTTGTACTCGGAGAGGTAGATGCCGCCGAGAAGCGCCGGCGGCACGGCGATTGCCGCGGCGCCGAAGGTGATGGCGATGGTTCCCAGCAGCGCATTGGCGATGCCGCCGTTGGCAATGCCGTAGGGGCGCGATGGATTGATCAGAAAGCTCGGGCGCAGAGCGTGGTGGCCATAGGCGATGACCGTGCCGATGATCCACAGCATGGTCAGCACCGCCAAGGCCACCGCCAGGGCGGAAAAGGCCCGCACCAGGCGGTCGGTCCACTTGCGGGTGGTGATGCTGCGTTTGCTTTTCATGAGCGGCTCTCCCCGCGCCGGGCGCTGGTGGCGTGCAGGTAGTACTGGGCGGCGACCTGGATGGCGAACGACATCAGCAACAGGACGAGCCCGAGCGCAAAGAGCGCACTGCGCTGGAGGCCGTCGGCCTCAGCGAAGTTGTTGGCCAGGGTGGCGGCGATGGTGGTCGCCCCCGAGAAGATGTCTTCGGGCATATCCATGAGATTGCCGATGACAAAGAGCACAGCCATGGTTTCGCCGAGGGCGCGACCCAGGCCGATGAAGATGCCGCCGAGGACGCCGCGGATGCCGTAGCGCAGCAAGATGTCCTTGGCGGTTTCCCAGCGGGTGCAGCCGATACCGTAGGCGGATTCGCGCAACATCGGCGGGGTCATTCTGATGACATCGCGCAAGATGGCGCAGATGTAGGGCAGGACCATGATGGCCAGGATAATGCCTGCCGTGAGGATGCCGAAGCCATTGAAATACTCGCCGACAAAACGGCCGAGTAAGGGCAGGCGGTGCAGGCGCAGAACGTCGACCATGACGGGCTGAACATGCTCCTGCATGATGGGCGCTAGCACGAAGAGTCCCCACATGCCGTAGATGACGCTGGGGATAGCGGCCAGCAGGTCAATGGCGTGGCTGAGGACGCCAGCGATCAGCGGCGGCGCATCAACCAGGAACAGCGCGGCGGCAAAGGCCAGCGGGATGGCAATCAGGAGAGCAATGACAGTGGTGCAGAGGGTGCCGACGATGCTCGGCAGCGCCCCAAAGTGATTGGCGACCGGGTCCCAGTCGCGCGAAAACAGAAAGCCCAGGCCGAACTCGCGCCAAGTCGCCGCAGAACTCAGTGACAACTGCACGAAAAAGCCCAGCATGAGCAGGCCGGCAAGGGCGGCGCAGATCAGGCAGAGCCAGTAGAAAATGCTGTCAGTGCGAACGATGATCATAGGGTGGACGTTGTGGACCTGGTGGACGTTGTGGACCTGGTGGACGTTGTGGACACATGAACGCTATGTTGCCGCCGAGGAACGCGTTATGGGCGTTCCCGGCGGCGCTGTTGTCTGGTCAGTTCAGTACCGTACTTTGAATGAGCTTGACGACATTCTCGGGTATGGGCACGTAATTGAGGCGTTTGGCGGCGGTGGCGCCGGTAGTGAAGCACCAGTTGATGTAGTCTTTGATGGCCTCGCGGGTTTCGGCGGGGCTGTCTTTGCGGAGGAGGATGTAGGTCACGCCGGTGATCGGCCAGGAATCCGCGCCGTCCTGGTCAGTGAGAATCATATAGTAGCCGGGGGCGTTTTTCCAGTCGGCGTTGGCGGCGGAGGCCATGAAGGACTCGACCGTGGGTTTGACGAAGACGCCTGTGCGGTTTTCGAGCTGGGCGGTGCTGATTTTCGCTTCGACGGCGTAGGTGTATTCCGTGTAGCCGATGCTGCCACGGATTTTGGCGACGTTGTTGCAGACGCCGGGGTTCTTTTGGCCGCCAATGCCTACCGGCCATTGTACGGATGCGCCGGCGCCGACTTTCTCGGCCCACTCCGTCGAGATTTTGCTGAGGTAGTTGGTGAAGATGAAACTGGTGCCGCTGGCGTCTGCGCGGCGCACGACGGTAATTTTCATGCGTGGCAGTTTCAGGGTGGGATTGGTGGCGCTGATGGCCGGGTCATTCCAGGCGGTGATCTTGCCCAGGTAGATGTCGGCGAGGGCCTGGCGGCTGAGTTTCAGCTCGCCATCGGCAACGCCGGGCAGATTGGCGATGACCACCACGCCGCCGGTGAGCATGGGGAATTGAACGAGGCCGTCGCGTTCCTGTTCCTCAAGGGTAAGCGGGCTGTCCGTACCAGCAAAATCTACGGTCTTGGCTTTGATTTGGTTGATGCCGGCGCCGGAACCCACGCTCTGGTAGTTGACCGTGATGCCCTTGCTGCTTTGGCTGAAAGTGTAGGTCCAGTTCTGGTACACGGGCGCTGGGAAGGACGCGCCCGCGCCGTTGATGGTCTGCTCCGCAAAGGCCGAGCCAAGAAGGGTGGTCAAACCGGCAAGCGCTGTGCACATTGTTTTCTTCATCATTGCCTACTCCTGTGTTGGTGTTGGTCTGTTCTCCCGCGTCGGGCGGGGCGACATTCGTCGCATCGTCTGTTGTACTGACCATTACGATAAGGAGTTTTCTTGAGTCAATGATGATGACGAGGTTAGGATTGCGTTAAGCAGGACAAAAAAAAAGCCGGTATTTGGCTGGGAACGCCAAATACCGGCGGCGGTGATAAAATAGGGCTTGCTCTTTACCCTTGTCAGCCTTTTTTGAGTTTGGCGAGGAAGACCTGGCGGATGTCTTCGACTTCGGGGCTGGCGCTCAAGGCCTGGATATTCTTCTCGTTGCCGAGGACGGAGGCGACGTGCGCCACAAACTGTAGATAGGGTCCTTCGGCGAATTTTGGGCAGAGACTGAGGACGAAAATCTTGGTTTTGGGGCCGTTGTCCCCAGGGGTATCACAGCCATTGCGGCTGATGCCGATGGCGGTGACCAGCTCGCTGACGCCGTTGGTGCGGGCGTGGGGCAGGGCGATGCCGCCGGCGATGCAGGTGTGGACGACGGCCTCGCGGGCGAGGACGTCGC
>JAQWBY010000249.1 GCA_028706165.1 Lentisphaeria bacterium
CGCCTTTTTTTATCCGCAGATGGCGCAGATTTCTTTGTGGGGGCTTTGTTTCTCACGCGAAGGCGCGAAGGCGCGAAGGCGCGAAGAAGACAAATGTGAAGAAGAATGGCGGCATGTCTTGCCGCTCTGCGGCAATTTACGCCGCCGATATAAGGACGCGAGTTGGCATGGGCGGGTCTGGGGAGGGGCCATCCAGGGGCTTTGTTTCTCACGCGAAGGCGCGAAGGCGCGAAGAAGACAAATGTGAAGAAGAATGGCGGCATGTCTTGCCGCGTGGTTGTTTTTTCGCAGACGGATCGGACGGATCGGACTGATCGGACTGATCCGACTGATTGATCGGTCCGATCCGTCCGATCCGTCGGATTGGTCCGAGATAAGACAAGAAGAAAAAACTCACGCGAAGGCGCAAAGGCGCGAAGAAGACAAATGTGAAGAAGAATGGCGGCATGTCTTGCCGTTCTGCGGCAATTCACGCCGCCGATATAAGGACGCGAGTTGGCATGGTGGGGCCTGGGGGGGGCATCCAGGGGCTTTTTTTCTCACGCGAAGGCTATATGGCGCAATGGTCTGCGGGGGTTACATTCATTGGCTGGTAGTGTTGTGCGCGGCGCCGTGCGTGTTTATTGCGGCGGGGTTGGCGTGCTGAGGCAATAGCCATTGGACTAGGACGAGGTGCGTGGATGGACGAGAAACTGCTTGAGACGCCGTTGGTTGCGGAGCACCGCACATTGGGGGCGCGGATGGTGCCTTTTGCGGGTTGGCTGATGCCGGTGCAGTACGCTGAGGGAATATTGGCGGAGCACCATCATTGCCGGCAGCACGCCGCGTTGTTCGATATTTGCCACATGGGCGAATTTCGCGTCAGGGGCGTGTCGGCGGCGGCGGACCTCGACCGCATCCTGGCACGGCCGGTGGCCGACCAAGCGGTGGGCAGCTGCCGCTACAACTTCTCTCTGAATGAGCAGGGCGGCGTACGCGACGACCTCATTGTCTATCGCCTGTCGGCGGACGAGTTCTATCTCGTGGTCAATGCCGGGCCTTGCGCAAGCGACGCGGCGTGGATCGGCGGGCACTTGTCGGCAACGACGGCATGTGCGAATGAATCGGCCGCCACGGCCAAGCTGGATTTACAGGGGCCGGAAGCGGCCGCCGTGCTGGGGCGGCTGGGCTTGGCGGCGGCGTCATTGCCGCGCTACTATCATTTTCAGCAGACGGTCATCGCCGGCGTGCCGGTGCTGTTGAGCCGGACGGGCTACACTGGCGAGCTGGGTTTCGAGTTGTATTTTGCGGCTGAGGCCGCCGTCAAGCTGTGGCGACTGCTGCTGGCGGACCCGGCAGTGAAGCCAGCCGGGTTGGGTGCGCGTGACACCCTGCGGCTGGAAATGGGATATCCGCTCTATGGTCACGAAATGGATGAAGCGACCACGCCGGTCGAAGCCGGTTTTGGTGCCATGCTGAAACTGGGCCAGCCGCGTGAGTTCATCGGCAGCGCTGTGCTGCGTGATCCGGTCGCCGGCAAGCCGCGGCGCCGGCTGATCGGCATGGCGCTGGAGAGCAAACGCGCGGCCCGCGCCGGCGCGCCGATTTACCGCGGCGATGCGCAGGTGGGCACGGTGAGCTCCGGCGCGGTGGCGCCGAGCCTGGACCGCGCGGTCGCCATGGGCTATGTCCGTGCCGACCTGGACTTGCCGGTGGGCGCGGCGTTGGGGCTGGACAATGGCCGGGTGCGCCTGGCAGCAACAGTGGCGGCGTTGCCCTTCTATGGCGCCGGCAGCGCCCGCATGGAGCTCGGCGGACAGTGAATTAGCCAGAGGATGTCCGAAAAGCATAGTTGGGTTTTGCGAGGGGGAGGAAAATACCCTTCGCTTCGCTCGGGCCGCCGCTTCGCGGCTATCCGACTATCCCTGCACCTGTGGTGCAGGTCTGCGGCCAATTGGCCCTTTCCTCCCCCGCGCGCTCCCCCATCTATCCCTTTTCGGCTCAGCGCCTTGCGGCAATCGCTTCGCGTTTGCCGCAAGGCGCTGGGCGTCAGCAGCTGAGGACTCGGACCGGTCTTTTCACCGCTGTTTTCGCAGAAGTCATGGCTATGTTATGGCTAAAGAAAGACGGAAAGCACGCTTACGGCAGGCAAATATAGTTTTCGGATGACCTCTAGCCGTGCCAGCATGGTGAACTTGCGCGGCTGCGGCGCTATATTCGTACTTTCGGAGTTGTGAGTAATAGAAAGCGCAGGCAATGCGCCAATCCAAGAAGGAGCAGCGAGATGAAATACTACGCAGAAACCCACGAGTGGATTGAAGTCGTTGACGGCATTGCGACCATGGGCATATCCGTATACGCGGCCGAGGAGCTTGGCGATCTGACTTACGTGGAGATGCCGGCGGTGGGCAAGGCCTTTGCGGCGGGCGCCGTCATCGGCACGGTCGAGTCCGTCAAGGCCGCATCAGACATCTTTGCGCCCATTGGCGGGACGGTCAGCGAAGTCAACGACGCGCTGGCCGACGACCCGGCGCTGTTGAATCAGGCACCCGAGGGCGATGGCTGGATTTGCCGCCTGAAAGACATCAAGGAAGACGACTTGAAGAAGCTGCTCACGGCTGAGCAGTATCAGAAGACCATCGCCGAGTGATGATGCTGCCGGCGGCAGTTGTCTCCGAGTATTTTTGCCTTGCGTAGAGAGGAGCGACGACCATGCCATTCATTGCCAATACGGATGCCGACCGGCGGGAAATGCTGGCGGCTATCGGCTGTGCCAGTCTTGATCAGCTGTGGGACAAAGCCAACGTGCCGGCGCCGACGAGCGATTTTTCCATGCTGCCATCGGGGCGTTCGGAGTACGAAGTGGCCAAGCACCTCACGCATCTTGCCAGCAAGAACGCCACCGAGCTGGTGTGTTTTCTGGGCATGGGCTACTACGACCATTTCGTGCCGGCGGCGGTGTCGGAAATACTGGGGCGGTCGGGATTTTACACTGCGTACACCCCTTACCAGGCCGAGGCGTCACAGGGGACGCTGCAGGCCATCTTCGAATGGCAGACGGCCATCTGCCGCCTGACCGGCATGGACGTGGCCAACGCGTCGCTCTACGACGGCGGCACGGCGGTTTTCGAGGCGATGGTCATGGCCTTGCGCAGCACGCAGCGGCGGCACGTGGTGCTTGCCAGTGCAGTTTCGCCGATCTTCCGGGAAATGCTCAAATGCTACAGCGCCAATTTGGACTGCCGTATCACCACGGTGCCCACTGATGACGAACGCAGCAATCAGGACGCCCTGCTGGCGGCCGTGGACGACGATACCGCCTGCGTGATCGTGCAGTACCCCAATGCGTTCGGCACCATCGAGGACTGGACGGCGTGCGTGGCGGCCATCAAGGCCCGTGGTGCGCTGGCGGTCTGTGCGTCCTATCCGACGGCGCTGGCCGTGGTGAAGACGCCTGGCGAATGCGGTTTTGACATCGTGATCGGCGAAGGCCAGCCACTGGGCATGCCCTTGTCCTTTGGCGGGCCTTATCTGGGTTACATGTGTACAACCAGCAAACTGATGCGGAAAATGCCCGGGCGCATCGCCGGCCAAGCCAAGGACGCCTCGGGGCGCACGGGCTACGTGCTGACGCTGCAGGCCCGGGAGCAGCATATTCGACGGGCGCAGGCGATGTCGAACATCTGTTCCAACGAGAATCTTTGCGCTCTCTGTGCGCTGTCCTACATGACCCTGATGGGCAAGCAGGGGCTGATTGAAGTGGCCGAGCTGTGCATGGCCAAAGCGCGCTACGCATTGGATGTGCTCAGTTCTATCCGTGGCGTGCGGCGAGTCGGCTCGCAGCCTTTCTTCAACGAGTTTGTGTTGGAATTGCCGGTAGACGCGGCGGAGGTCAGCGGCCGCATGGTCGAGAAGGGCTTTGCGGCGGGCTTCCCGCTGGGGCGTTACTATCCCGAACGGCAGAATCAGCTGCTGGTGTCGGTGACGGAGAAGCGCACGCACGAAGAGATCAAGGGCTTTGCCAATTCCCTGGAGGCGGTACTATGGAGCTGATATTCAATCAAGGCGCGGCTGGCCGGCGCGGCGTCCGCCTGCCCAAGTGCGATGTGCGGCCCTTTACGGCGAGCGACCTGCCGGCGTCCTTGCGGCGCGGCGCGCCGGCGGCGTTGCCGGAGGTGAGCGAGTTGGAGGCGGTGCGGCATTACACGTTGCTGAGCCGGTTGAACATGGGCGTCGACACTCAGTTTTATCCGCTGGGGTCCTGCACCATGAAATACAATCCGAAGATCAACGAGCGGATGGCGGCGCTGCCGGGTTTTGCCAACCAGCATCCGCTGTTGTCGCAGCTGCGCAAGGGCGGGTCCCTCTGCCAGGGATCGCTGGAAGTACTCTATGAAACCGAGCGGATGCTATCCGCGCTGATGGGCTTTGCGGCGACGACACTACAGCCCATGGCCGGTGCCAATGGCGAGTTGACCAGCGTGATGATGTTCGCGGCGTACCACAAGGCGCGCGGCGACCAGCGCCGGACGGTCATGCTCATACCCGACGCCGCGCACGGCACCAACCCGGCGTCGGCCGCCATGGCCGGCTTCGACTGCCGGGAAATCGCCAGTAACGCCGATGGCGATGTGGACCTCGACGCGTTGCGGGCCGCGCTGGGCGACGACGTCGCCGGCATCATGCTGACTTGCCCGAACACGCTGGGATTCTTCGACAAGAATGTGGAGAAAGTTGTTGAGCTGGTGCATCAGGCGGGCGGGCTGGCCTACTGCGATGGCGCCAATTTCAACGCGATTGTTGGCAGGGTGCGTCCGGGCGATCTGGGTTTTGACGCGATGCACGTGAATGTACACAAGACCTTTTCGACGCCACACGGTGGCGGCGGTCCTGGCGCCGGGCCGGTGGGCGTGTCCGAGAAGCTGGTGCCGTTTCTGCCGAAATCGCGGGTGGTGAAGCACGCTGACGGCAGTTACAGCCTCGCCTACGACTATCCGCAGTCCATTGGCTACATTGCGCCGTTTTACGGCAATTTCGGGATTTTGTTGCGGACCTACACGTACCTGACGATGTGTGGTCGCGAGGGCTGCAAGCGCATCAGCGAGAACGCGGTGCTCAATGCGAACTACATCCGGGCGCGGCTGGCGCCGTACTACGAGCAGAAATTTACGCGTTATTGCATGCACGAGTGCGTACTGTCGGCGCGGCCGCAGACGCGCTTTGGCGTCCACGCGCTGGACATCGCCAAGGCGCTGTTGGACGCGGGTTTTCACGCGCCGACCATTTATTTCCCGCTGATCATTCCTGAAGCGCTGATGATTGAGCCGACGGAGACGGAGTCCAAAGAGATGCTCGACCGCTTCTGCGATGCGATGATCGACATCGCCAAGAAGGCCGAGAGCGATCCCGAGGCGATCAAGCGCTGTCCGCTGACCATGCCGATTGGCCGGCTGGACGAAGTGTCCGCGGCGCGGCAGCCGGTGCTCACCGCCAGGCCTTGCTGCTGACAACCCGACGAGGAGAGCCAGGCACCATGGAATTACGCGGCCGGAAGCTGCTGTTCATATCACAAAAGGCCGGATTTTTTGGTGGCGTCGAGCGCTATATCTTCCAGGTCGGCGCGCTGTTGCGTCAGCAGGGCGTGGAACTGTGGGGCGCTTTCGCCGAGATGGCCCGGGACAGCGAGCGTTTTCGGGCCGGCTTTGACCGGCTGCTGCCAATCAATGAGTTGCCGGAGCTGGATCGGGAATTTGCGCTGGTCGGCGTGCATAAGCTGAGCGACAACGTGTTGCTGCAGGACCTCCTGGAGCGCTATGGCGAGCGGCTGGCGCTTTTTGTCCACGATCACGACGTGTATTGCCCGCGTTCGCACAAGTACTTCCCGTTCACCCGGCGAAATTGCCGTTTGCCGTATGCGCGGCTGCGCTGCGGCTGCTGCGGCATGGCGATATCGCCACGGCGCTGGGCGGGGGGACTGAGGGGCGAAATGCGTGAGAAGTTCACGCTGTTTCCCGAGCGTTTTG
>JAQWBY010000250.1 GCA_028706165.1 Lentisphaeria bacterium
GCGTGGTCGTGCACGCAGAGACGACAGCCCGCCAGGGACTCAAAGGCCTGTAAATGCGCTTCAATTGATGCGAGAGTGGGCATTGTCATTGATTATATCCATTGATTATAGCGGAATTAGTCAATACTATAGCGCTTTTTGTAACTGGTGACAGCCCACAGTGGGTACTACTGTTATCACAAGTCAAAGATCAGGCCGGCCGACTGTTTCGGTCGCGGACGGATCAGCAGCAGTCGCAACAGCAACAGCAGTCGTGGCAACTGCGGGCTGGGCGGTGCAGCAACAGAATGGAGCGTCATCATGAAGTACTACGTCATTGACCGCGGTTGCAAGCTCTGCGATGCGTGTTACTGGGCTTGCCCGGCAAAAGCCATTCGCATTGTTGACGACGTCCGCGCGGAGATTATCCAAGACCAGTGTCGGCATTGCGGCGTATGCTACGACAGCTGTGCCAATGAGGCCATCAGCGTCTATGACGACGCGGCGGCCGCGCAGGCCGCCATAGAGCGTTTCGAGCAGTCACGGCCGTCCTGACCAGCCGGCCGGCGTGACCTTTTCTTTCCCGTTGTGTTTCACAAGTAGCGGCAAACAAGGAGTGCATCATGATTTCCCTGAGTATGCAGAATGGCCAGATCATTGATCCGCAGCGTAGCCTGCCCTGTTTTGGCGAGTTCGACGTCTTGGTCTGCGGTGGCGGCATGGCGGGTTTTGGCGCGGCAGTGGCGGCGGCGCGTGAGGGCTGCAAGACCATGCTGGTCGAGCGCGAGTCGTGCCTGGGCGGACTGGCGACAGTCGGCCTGGTGAATATCCCGCTGGACTTCGCGGCTGGCATCAGCAAGGAAATGCTCGCCCGCCTGGACGAAGTCAACGGCCACTGGCACCGCAACTCCGACCCGGAAAAGCACAAACTCATCCTGGACCGCATGGTGGTCGAGGCCGGCGTGACGCTCCTGCTGGTATCCCACGCGGTGGACGCCATCGTTGAAAACGGCGCGGTTCGCGGCGTGGTCATTGAAAACAAATCCGGTCGCCAAGCCATTTTGGCCAAGCGCGTCATTGATTGCACAGGCGACGCCGACATCGCCTTCTTCGCCGGTTGCGAATGCCTGGCCGGCCGGCCCAGCGACGGCAAGCACCAGGCATGTTCACTGGAATTCCGCCTCGGCGGCGTGGATTGGGACGCCTACCAGAACTCGGACCTGAAGAAGAACGACCCGACTTGGATCAAGCTCATCGAAAAGGCCGTCGCCGAGGGCGATCTGCCCTACCCCATTGACAACCACCTGAACTGGGTCACCCACGTGCCGGGCCGCCCGCAGCACTGCGGCAAAGACGAAATCAGCATGTGCTTCGCCCACTCCCGGAACTGCCAGCCACTGTCGGCCAAAGACCTCACGCGCATGTACCTCGAAGGCCGCACCCAGGCCGACATCCTGTCGAAGTTCATCAAGAAATGCGTTCCCGGCTACGAAAACTGCTACTTGATCGACACCGGCACGCTCCTGGGCGTGCGCGAAAGCCGCCGCGTCCTTGGCGAATACGTACTCAAGACCATCGACTTTGCTCGCGCCCAGACCTTCGACGACACTGTCTGCCTCACTGGCCACCACTACGATCTGCATAACCCCGATGGCCCCGGCAATATTAAATGGGCCGAAATTCAGATCGACGGCAAGACCTGCTATGTATCCACCCACGGCAAAACCGGCTCCTGGGCGCCTCCCGGCGGTTTCGATGTCATCACCGACGGCTTCGGCCGCGGTGGCGACGCCTTCCAGCGCAAGACCCTGCCCAGTTCCATCCCTTACCGCTCGCTGGTACCGCAGAGCATGGACAACCTGCTGGTGGCCGGCCGCTGTCTGTCCTCAGAATTCATGGCTCAGGCCGGCTGCCGCCTGGTGCTGACCTGCCTCAACATGGGCCAGGCCGCCGGCACCGCCGCCGCGCTCTCCCTCAAGCAACAGATCGCACCGCGCAAAGTCGACCGCAAGGACCTGCAAATCAAACTGCTCCAGGCCGGCTGCGAACTCGGTCAGTCCTACTTCGGCATTCCCGGCATCGACGTCGAGAAGGTCGTCAAGAAGTAAAACTGCCACTGGACGCAGCCAATTGTGTGCGCGCCCGTATCCCGAACGCTGCGGGCTTTGAGCCCGCAGCGTCGCATGGGGACAGCAGGGCGCCCCATCGCGCGACCGTTCCCGGGCGTCCTGTGAGCGCGAGAATACGCCACGTGGGCTCCACGGCATTTCCGTAGCAATCGGTCAGTAACCACCCCGGTGGGGAAAACACCGGGGACAATTTGCAGGAAACCCACGGCCAACCGCCGCCCAGCCACCCGACCTTAATTTCCGCCTACCTTTGCGGCAGCGGGTTTCATAGGAGCAATCGACAGCAATCGACAGCAATCGACAGCAATCGACAGCAATCGACGCACGCACCCCTTTATCAATGGCTGACCGATTACATTTCCGTCGCCCCACGGCATGCCGTGGGGCTTTCACGCGGCGTTTTAGCGGCTATATTTATGGCACTTTTGGGGTGCTTCGGCCGCATTGGCCGTTGCTGAGATCATACCCTCTGAACCTGATCCGGGTAATTCCGGCGTAGGAAAGGCCAAAATGACTGTTATTAATCACACAGCCAGGCATTTGCGCTACTGCAAGCGGCAGTCCCTTTCCGGCACCCCACTGTCACGGCTACGGCCAACAACCGGGAAAGGACTGCTCTATGTCTATCGAAAATGTCATTTCATCCGCCATCGTCCGAAGCTTCTGCGGCAAGCTGGATGACTATCTGAATATCGACGTCGCCCTGGTCGGCGGCGGGCCGTCGGCGCTGGTCGCGGCGCGCGAGATCGCCCGCAGTGGTTTCAAGACCGCAATTTTTGAGCGCAAGCTGGCGCCGGGCGGCGGCACCTGGGGCGGCGGCATGCTCTTCAACGAGGTCGTGGTCCAAGACAGCGCGATCGCCATCCTCGACGACTTCAACATCAGCTATAAGCCCATTGCCGACGCCGATGGCTATTACACCCTCGATTCCGTGGAGATGGCCAGCGGCCTGATCTTCGGCGCCCTCAAGGTCGGCGCGAAGATTTTCAACTCGATTAGCGTCGAAGACATTGTCTTCAAGGAAGGCCGGGTCAACGGCCTGGTGATCAACTGGACGCCGGTGGAACGCCTGCAGATGCACGTCGACCCGCTGACAGTGATCGCCAGCGTGGTGGTCGACGGCACGGGCCATCCCAGCGAGATCATCCGCCTGGCCACCGAAAAGGCCCAGGTCAAGCTGAGCACCGAAACCGGCAAAATCCTCGGCGAAAAGCCGATGTGGGTGGACAGCGGCGAGGCGTCAACCGTCACGAACACCCGCGAGTACTTCCCCGGGCTCTACGCCTGCGGCATGAGCGCCAATAATACCGCCGGCGGCTACCGCATGGGACCCATCTTCGGCGGCATGCTCCTCTCAGGCCAGAAGGTCGGCCGCATGATCGTCGAAAAACTCAGGGGCCGATAACACCACGCGCTCAACGCCACGGCTGGCCGTCATTGCGAAAATGCCCCGAGCGGTTATTTTGCTGCGCAGCGTTTATTCCCTCAAGTATGGACATACAACAACCTACGCAGACATGGAGGACCGGATGAAGACAATGGCCTTGACCGCGATGGTGAGCATGACTGTGGCGCTCGGCGCCGCCGAGGAACCTGCGAAAATGACCGTGATCGGCGACTGGCGCATCGCGGTGGCGGCCGCCGGCAAGCGCGCCGAATTCACCATCGAGCCCGTGGAAACGGTGACGGTAATTGCTGAAAAGCATGGTCAGCTGGCTGTCTACGACGAGAAAAAGCCCGGATATGCGCGCGGCAACAAGCTCCGTGGCGTTTTTGCGCAGGAATGCACTGCGCGCCACATGCTCATACCCGAAACGCTGGTGCTGCGCGCTGGCGCCGACGAAAAGTCGCAAGTCTTTGTGCGTGGCAAGGACTACGACCTGACGCCCGACTGGGGCACTTTCGGCTGTCTGCCGGGCGGCGCCATCGGCGAAAAACAGCCCGTTTTCTGCAGCTACCAATACAGTCTGCCGCGTCTGGACAGCGTTGTTTTCGACGCCCAGGGCCAGTTGCAGTTGCGTCGCGGTGTCGGTCACGTTGCCAACCCCGTGCCGCCGGTGCTGGCAGCGGGCGAACGTCGGCTGGCGAATGTCTGGCTGGGCGGGCGCATGGACAAACTCGGTGACGCCCAGCTCTTCCCATTGCTGGAGCAGGCCTATCCCGAGCCGCCCAAGCAGTCGCCGACTGTCGCGGAGCAGCTCCTGCCCAAGACCATCGCCAAGTTGCGGTCCGGCGAGCCCATCCGCATACTGGCTTGGGGCGACAGCGTGACCGTCGGCACTTTCGTGCCCAACCCCGACACCGAACGCTGGCAAATGCAGTTCCTCGCCCGCCTGCGTGAGCGTTTCCCCAAAGCCCAGATTGAGATGCTCACCGAGGCGTGGGGCGGCCGCAATACCTCCAGCTACCTCAATGAAAAACCGGGCAGCCCGAAGAACTACCAGGAGAAGGTGTTGGACCTCAAGCCCGACCTGATCGTCTCCGAATTCGTCAACGACGCCTATATGACTGAAGAGCAGGTCATGGAGCGCTATGGCAAACTGTTGGCGGACTTCAAGGGCATCGGTGCTGAGTGGATCATCCTTACGCCGCACTATGTCCGCCCAGACTGGATGGGGCTCGATCGCGAAAAAGACATTGACGAGGATCCCCGGCGCTACGTCAAGGGCCTGCGGATCTTCGCCCGGCAGAACAACATCGCCCTCGCCGACGGGTCACTGCGTTACGGCCGCCTCTGGCGGCAAGGCATCCCCTACAGCACCCTCATGCTCAACGCGATCAATCATCCCAACGCCTTCGGCATGAAGCTCTTCGCCGACGCCCTCATGGAGCTGTTCTGAAGTGACACGATAGACGCGGGGTCGCGCTGGCCGTGGCCGTTACGCCACGCGGCTCCGTTCTTCCCAAGCTCTCATCCGCGCCGCTCAGTCGATGCTGATCGCGGCGCGGATTTTCATAGCCTCAGCCGGGTCGAAGACCGACGGCGTATCGGTGAGGCAGGACGCGGAGGCACAAGCGAGGGCCTCGGCGTAGAAGTCGGCCATGATCTCGCCAGCGGCGGCGGGCTTTTCGGCCAGGCGCCGGCAGAGGATGGCCGCCGTGCAGTCGCCGCCACCAATGGCGCTGACGACGCGCGGCAGCGCCGGCAGCGAGAAGCGCCAGCAGTGGTCGCGAGAGAAGAGCTGGGCTGGCCGGGGGCCGTCAGTGACCGCCAGCCAGGCCAATGCGGCAAAACGGCCAAAGAGACGCTGGGCACTCTCGGCGACGTCGTCAGCTCCGCCGAGCTCGCGCAGTTCGGCGGCATTGATTTTGAGTATGGTCACGCCGGCCTGCAGCGTCGCGGCAATGTCTTTGACGGCATCCAGCAACACCGGCACGCCATGCAACGCGGCTTTGCGGGCGACTGACGCGTAAAAATCGCCACTAATGCCTGGCGGGACGGTTCCTGAAAGCGCTACTGCGCCAAAGCGCCGTATTTGCCCGTTTATGAGCATTTGCAGCGCTTCGGCCTCGTGAGCCGCGATAGCCCCCGATGGCTCGATGAGTTCGGTGACAACGCTGTCATCTTCGCTGATGACGGTGAAGCAGCAACGCGTGGTTGCGGCAACATCAACGACGATGGGTTCGACGCCGAGTTCGCCGAACTCGCCGCGCAGGCGCTGTCCCGGATACCCCCCCGCAAAGGCGGCCACGGCGACGGGCAGGCCCAGCCGCCGGAACACTCTGGCGACATTGACGCCTTTGCCGCCGCCGCACTCATGCACCCGCCGGGCGCGATTGACCTCGCCGGGTTGCAGGTGGCTGAAGATCAGAGTCTTTTGCCAGGCCGGATTGAGACACACGGCCAACACCGGCCGGGGTTCCATGTTAAGTTGCAT
>JAQWBY010000017.1 GCA_028706165.1 Lentisphaeria bacterium
ACCCCCGGACACCTATTGTCCGACCCCCATATCGCATTCTCCTTTTTGCAAAAAAGTCCTTCTGGAGTTGGCAGGAAATGGATGAAGCCATTTTGGACACCGATTACCCGCCAATCTGTCGGGGCGACCGGCTGCGCGTGTCTGGCCACGGGCCATAGAAAGCTGCCGATTGCCGTCGAGTTTTGTGGTTCGGTCAGTCTGATCGTCTTCTTTGTTGTCGCGGACCGATCGGACGGGTCCGTCCGATCAGTCAGTTGATTGCTGTCGAGAACAATCGTCAATTTGGCGGGACGACCGCCGGTCGCCCTCGGCTACGGGCGGCTTTTCATCGCCGCGAAGGCCGTAACGCCCTGAGCCGAATAGGAATAGGCGGAAGAACACGCGGGGGAGGAAAGGAGCATCGCACCTTCCTCACCCCTCGCAAAACCTACCTATGCATTACGGACGGCCTCTGACTGGACGCCGTCATGGCGTCAGCCACAGGCCGCCATTGACGTTGACGATTTCGCCGGTCATGTAGCTGACCTTGGCCGTATTGAGCACAACTTCGGCGATTTCCAGTGTCGTCGCCCCGCGGCCCAGCGGTATGCGCTGGTTGCGCTGTTCGATTTCCTCTGGCGTCAGATTCTTGGTGATATTCTCCGTAACGACCATGCCCGGCGACACGGTATTGACCGTCACATTGTAGGGCGCAGCCTCGATCGCCAGGCAGCGGGTCAGCGCGTTGAGGCCGGCCTTTGCCGCCGCATAGGGCATCATCCGCCGCGGCACCGCCACATGCGCCTGAATGGACGACACATTCACGATTCGCCCCCAACGCCGTTCCTTCATGCCCTCCAGAAGCGCCAACGTCATCAAGTACTGCCCCACCAAATTAACCTTGAGCAACTGCTCAAACCACGCGCCCTCCGCATCCTCCGGCCGACGCGCGTAGGGATTGAGCCGGGCGTTGTTGATCAAAATGTCCACCGGCTTGATCTCCCGCACGCGGGTCGCAATTTCCTCTTCGGAGGAAATATCGCAGACCAAAAGTTCGGCCGCACCGCCGGCGGCGCGGATTTTCTCCACCACCGCCGTGGCCTTGGCGACGCCGTGGGCGCAGTTGACATAGACCAGGCAGCCCTCGGCGGCGAAGACTTCCGCGATGACCGCGCCAATGCCCTGCGACGACCCCGTTATCAGCGCGACCTTATCTTTGAAACTCTCAGCCATGATGTCGCTCCTTATCCTTGACGGCCGCGACCAACTCGCTGGCCAGGCGGGCCATGTCGTCCCACGCGCCGGCCGCGACCAGCCCGGCATTGATCACACAAGCACCTGCGGCAACCACCCGCGCGCCGGCCCGGAGAAAACTCGCCGCGGTCTGCGCGGTCACCCCGCCAGTAGCCATCAGCGGAATATGCGGCAGTGGTCCGCAGAGCACTTTGATGTAATCTGCCTCGTCCGGCAACACCGGAAAGACCTTCACAATGTCCGCGCCCAGACGATGTGCTGCCAGCACTTCCGACGGCGTGTACGCCCCGGGAATCGACAACAGTCCCCGCGCTTTGGTGTGCCGAATGACCACGTCGTAAGTATCCGGCGAGATGATGAAGCGCGCACCGGCCTCGGCGGCCGCATCAACCATCGCCGGCTCCAGCACCGTGCCCGCACCGCAGAGCAGACCAAGATCATTGGCAATGCGTATCGCTTCGGCCGTCTTGCTCAGTGTGTCCGGATCGGCTGGCGCAAATGTCACTTCCATCACTTTCACGCCGCCGGCCTTCAGGGCCGCAACCACCTTGGGCATGGCCGACACCGGCACCCCGCGCGCCAATACCACCACTCGCTCGGCAAAAATCGTGTCCAGTATCGCGTCCATCATGCCAACCCCTTGAAATAGTACACACAATCGCCTTTGGGACGAATATCCGTGACTTCGCCGGTGAAATGCCGCAGATTACGCGGATAATACGGGTACTTCGCCAGCTCTTCTTCGTTGATCTCAATGCCCAGCCCCGGCCGGTCGCCAATCATGATGCAGCCATCGGCATACACGACTTCCTCATTGGAGATGTTCTTGCGAAAACTGCCGTCCGTAAGCATGATCTCGTGGATCAGGAAATTCGGCACGCAGGCCGCCAACTGCAAGATCGCCGCATTCGATACCGGCCCGCTCGGATTGTGGAAAGACACCGGAATGTGCCGCGCCTCGGCCATCGCCGCAATCTTCTTGGACTCCATGATGCCGCCGGTATGAAAGATGTCCGGCTGTGCAATATCCACAGCCTGCTTCTCCAGATACACGCTGAAGTCGAATTTGCCGTAGACGCGTTCACCGCCGGCAATGGGCACGGGCGAGCGCCGCCGGACCTCCGCCATCGCGGCGACGTCGTCCGGCGGGCAGGGCTCTTCCATCAGCATCGGCTTGAACTCGGCCAGCTCGGCGGCAATGCGCAAAGCCGTGTAGGGATTGAAGCGGCCGTGGCACTCGATCAGCAGGTCCACCGTGGGGCCGACGGCCTCGCGCACCGCACCAACAATGTCCACGGCGCGCTGCAGCTCGCCGTTGCTGATGCTCAGGTGGGCTTTCCCAAAGGGGTCCCACTTCAACGCCGTGATGCCCAGCGCAGCGGTCTCGCGGGCCTTGGCGGCAAACTCGTCGGCACTGCGCGCACCCGTGAACCACGCGTTGGCATACATACGCACGCGATCGCGCATCTTCCCGCCAAGCAGGCTATACAGCGGACAGTTGAAATGCTTGCCGGCAATATCCCACATGGCCATTTCAATGCCGCTGATGGCCGACATCAACACCGGCCCGCCCTTCCAGTAGATGTCGCGATAGACCTCAAAGCACATCCGCTCTATCTCCAGCGGATTGCGCCCCACAATCAGCCGCTTAAGGTCCTCCACGCAGCCCTGCAGGGCCATTTCCTGCGTCCCCAAAGACGCCTCGCCCCAGCCATGCAAGCCCGCGTCAGTCTCAACTTTGATAAACGCCCAATTCGTCCGATAGGCGTCAACGATGTAACTCTTGATGGCAGTAATTTTCATATGGTCGTCTTTCCTTGACCAAATGTCTAGTGCGGCAAAAAATGCGAACGCGACTCAGTCCAGCAGCTCGGCAAAGAGGCTCGCGTCGCTAATAAACAGCGGGTAGTCGCAAACCCGGAATTGATCAATGGCCCGGGCGCCTATAACGCTGTGATACAATTCGTCATGAACGCTGTCTACCCGCCAGACCTGGCCGCGCAGCGGATCAATCGCCACCGGCTCCCGCAGCGGCACCGCCAAATCCGCAATCATATTGAGAGTGCCCTCGACGGGCTGCGCGCTGATGTCCACATGCTCCGGTATCCACAGCGCAAACATCGGCACGCCTTTGCGCCGAAATGCCCCCGCCATAATGTTGTAAGGCAGCGAGCTGCAGAAACACTGCTGGTGTCGTGGTGCCAAAGACACGTACAAATCCGGCGCCACTTCCAAGCCGTCAAAGAGCCATCCGAGCGCCTGCAGGGCCCGAAATGCCATTTTCGGGCGCTTCTCGCGGGCGTTGATCACGCCATAATACTGGTCGCTGCCGTCTGCGTAGTAACACATAAAGTCCGTCACCGTAAAGAATGAGCTCAGCGAAGCGCCGCAGAGCTTGTCGGTCATGTAGCGCCGCAGAAGAAATTTGGCCTGGTTGTACTCGGTGGGCATGGCAAATAGCATGCTCTTGCCACTGGCGCGACCGCTCTCGCCCTCCCAAATCTCCAGCTCTCGCCCCGGCACAGTTAGGTTCGTGCGCAGAAAGTCGTAGCGCTGGCGGATGAAGTCCTCCGGTGTCGCACCATAGAAGTGAAAGCTGAAAACGTCAATGATGTTCCCAATGCCATTCTTGCCCAACTCCTGCACATACGCCGTGCTGCTTTGGGCCACGTTAGCGACAATGCGTGCTTCGGCATCGACCTCCCGCACTGCCGCTCCAGTCGCGCGCACAAATTCCACGTAGTCCTTCGCCGCGCCCGCCACGCCACGCGTCTGAATCATTTTTTCGCCATTGCGACACCAAAACCACTCCGGCTCATTCCACACTTCCCAATCGCGAACCCGGCCCTTGAAATGAGTGACAATGGCCCGCACATAGCGCAGCCACGCCGCCATGGCGTCCTCGCCGTGATAGTAAGGCATCTCGCCAACATAGCCGCGAGCCCAGCCCGGAACTAACTTGCCATCCGCATGCTTCCACGCTTCAGCAAATTTTTCGCAAGGCGTGTAGAGTGGATTGCCGTAACTCAGGCTCAGCCACGCCTGTATGCCTATGTCGGCCAGGCCGTCCACCACGTCGTCCAGCCAACCAAACTCATAGACGCCCGGGGTCTTTTCCGTCTTCATCCAACCCGTTTGGCAGCGCGCATACTTCACACCGCTGTCTTTCAGGATGGGAAAAACCATGTGGGGATCGAAGGTGTCCCGATCCAGTGTTTCAAAGCCAATGCTGAGGATGGACGACTGCACGTCCCGGCTCGCTTTCCACGGCATGCGCCCCAGCAGAGAAAACCCCGGCAGGCCTTCCAACGGATCCACTGTGAAGTTGTACGCCCCGGCCGTTTTGCTGCCCGGCGGAATGATATCCCCGTGCTCCGGAGTCAAACGCTCGGCAAGTTTCTCGATCATGCTCAGTCTTCTTGTGTTTATTGTGTTGCTTTGAGGGTGAAACGAACTGCCTGACTATAAGCTATGTACTTCATTTTCACAGCGCCGAAAGGCCCGTTCGCACACACAATGGCGCGCGCCGCACCGCATGCCCTCGCCATTCGCACCACCCCCGACAACGCCCCCACAGGTTGCTTGCTAGGCTACCATTAAGATGCCGTGAATCCTTTTTTTACGAAGCCATCGCCAAGTTATGGGACGGCTGTGAGCCGAGCCCGTGTTACCCAGCCCATTCGCCCGCTGCGGCGAAGCAGTCTGAGGCCGCAATGCGGTATTGGCCCCCCTCCGCTTACATCTTGAGCATCTTCGCCATGGTGCCGCCGAAGGCACCCGCGTGAAATTCTTCCGGAAGGAGCATGGCGTAGTACTTCTGCGCGTCTTCCACAATCTTTGGCCGTGTCACGTACGCATCCGATCCCAGCAGCAGCTTGTTCAGCGCATTGCTCACCCCGTAGCAATATGGGCTGACCAGCAGCTCCTGCAAACGCTGTGGCGTCATCCGCCCCCAGTTGCCGCAACCCGCCAGGTCGGCATAGATATTGGGCGTGCCCAGGCAAAGCTGCGCGCCCTCTTCCCAATACAGCGAGGTGCCCATGTGCGCCATGATGACCGGCAAATCCGGGAAGCTGCGCGCAATCCGGTCCAAGGTCAACGGCCGCATGTTCTTAATCAGGGGCCGACGAAAGTCCGCCGCCGCCTGCGAGGGACTCGGCCGGTAATGCCCCGTATGAAAAAGCACCGGCAACTTATACATGGCTATGCGTTCATAAATAGGCATGTACAGGTCGTGATCATATTCATACCACGGTGCAATGAACTTGAAGCCACGGAAGCCACGTTCCACAAAACGATCAATCTGATCGGGATCACTGGCCGCACGGTCGCTTTCGTTCCAGAGGTTGATCCACGCAAAAGGGACCACCAGCCCCGGATACGCCTTGGCGATGGCCAGGCTGTTGTCATTGCCGGGATAGCTGTGGTCACCACGCCAGCCACCGCCGCTGAGACAGGCCATGGTCTCGTTCTTCTCCAATACCTGGATGAAGGCCTTGATGATGCCCGGATCGTCACTGTCGCTATGCACATGGTGGTCAATCTTCATCGCTCGCCTTTCGTGGTTGACTAGAACAACAATACCGCCTTAATCTCCACATCGCCGCCTGAATATAAGGCATCCATCCGAACCCGCACCCGCTTAAGCCCCCCCCACGGCTCGCCGATTACTTCGTGTCGCCAATCTGTCGTCCTGGCGACTTGGAAATTGTCAAGAAATAGTGTATAATCGCCATTGTTCCTGTATTTGTATATCTAAATCAAAACTCATTGATCTAGGGAGGAATGTTCATGCAGTACAGAAATCATCACCAGTCCCGTTTCACGCTGATCGAACTGCTTGTCGTCATCGCCATCATCGCCATTCTCGCCGCCATGCTGCTGCCAGCCTTGAGCAAGGCGCGTGAAAAGGCCCGCGCCATCAGCTGCGTCTCAAATATGAAACAACTGGGCACCGCAAACATGATGTACTGCCAGGACTTTGCTGACTACCTTCCCGTCGTTTATGGCAACAATGGCAGTTACGGCTCTTCCGGCATCGGCCCGTGGTGGTGGGAATTGCTGGAAGATTTTTACATCGGCGACAAAAAGATATTCCGCTGCCCCACAAATCCAACCGGTATTTTGAGCGATTGGGATCGCACCCTGGGCAACAGCGGCAATGGCACTGCCGTCGCCGCCAAAGACCACTATCTGCACTACGTCGCCTTCCAGAAACACAACTACCCGGATGGCGGCGGTGATTGGCGCTCCCGCACCATCGGCGAATTCAAAACCCCCTCCGCGCAGATTATCTATGGCGAATACAGCCGGGCATACTCACACTGGTGCCCGAACTGCAACAATGGCCAGGAAAATATCGCCACGTTCATCAATGACAAAAGCCTGCATAACAAGACCATGAACAGCACTATGGCGGACGGCCATGTGGAAAACATCAAGTACCTCAAACTCGCCAGCTCAAGCGATGGCGGCAATCTGATCGGCCACGGTCAGTTCTAATCATCGCTGCAGCTGCCAGCATAATCGACAACTGCATGCTGAAACGCAAACAGAACTGGGACTACCGACAGCGCTGCATTTACATGGTCACGGTGACCGTGGAAAAACGCCGGCCACTCCTGGGACAACTAATCGGTGAGCCCGACAACCCCGCCATCGAACTGAGCGACCTGGGCATGATGGTGGCCCAATGCTGGCAGGAACTTCCAGCCCGCTTCCCCGGTGTCTCGCTTCTCGAATGGCAGGTGATGCCGGACCACTTCCACGGCATCATTTTCGTGCAGGAGCCGCAAGCAAAGCCGCTGGGAGCTATGGTCGGCGCCTTCAAGGCCCACAGTACTTCCCTGTACTTGACGGAAATCCGCGCAAATACCCGCGCAAATACCCGCGCAAATACCCGCGCCGCAAGCGGCGCGGCACAGAACGGCGGCGCGGCACAGAACGGCGGCGCGGCACAGAACGGCGGCGCGGCACAGAACGGCGGCGCGGCACAGAACGGCGGCGCGGCACAGAACAGCGGCGCGGCACAGAACGGCGGCGCGGCACAGAACGGCGGCGCGGCACAGAACAGCGGCGCGGCACAGCCTTTCCCGGCTCCGCCCTACCCGTCCCAGCCTTGCCCTCCTCTCCCGACCGTCCCGTGGGCGGCCGCTTGCGGCCGCCTTGAAGCTCGTCTTTGGTCACCAGGCTACCAAGACACGATCCTCCTCCACCGCGGGCAATTAGCCAACATGCGGGCGTATATTAAAGACAACCCCCGGCGCCTGGCAGTCAAGCGGGCGCATCCCGAGCTGTTTCGGATCGTCCGCGACTTGCCGGTCTGTGGCCACACCTTCGCGGCCATCGGCAATCACTTCCTGCTCGACGCCCCGGTCAAACGCCAGGTCCAAATCTCGCGTTCAGTGACCGCCGCGGCCCTGGCCGCAGCCGAAGCCGAGCTCCTGGCTGCAGCACGGCACGGCGCCGTGCTGGTATCGCCCTGCATCAGCCCCGGTGAAAAACAAATAGCCCGGGCGGCGCTGCAGTCGCAGCTGCCGCTGATCGTCATCCTGGAAAATGGTTTTCCGCCATTGTACAAGCCGCCAAAATCTTATTTTGAAGCGTGCGCCGCCGGCCGGCTACTGATGCTGGCCCCTTGGCCACATCATACTGACCGGCGCCCCATATCGCGTGCGCAATGCCTGGTGCTGAACAGCTTCGCAGAGCAACTTACCCAAGTGGACGATATACCATAATCCCCAGCGCCTCCCCTACAGGCTCAATGGTGCAACAAAGCCAAAGAAAGGAAGCGAAAATGATTGAGTTAGAAAAGGTCTTTAGTCTCTTCTGCGATGTTGGCATGTCTGAACCAAAGTTTTTCATCCCCTATATCAACCCCGTCACCAACGAGGCCGACTATCTGCCCGCGTCTGATTCTGGTGCGACGGATGGCTATGACGAGGAGGAACTGGAAGAACTGGAAGCACGCATCCTAAATGACCCAAATTGGCTCCAGCTGCCAGACAGACGTGATCTGGGATTGGGCAGCCGGCTGGCATTGCAGTTTGCCGAAGAATACCTCAAGCCCGCAGACTGCGATTCGGTCTATAATTTCTTCCGTCATCGCGGAGCCTACCGTAAGTTCCGCACCCTCCTGGACCGCTTGAATATGACCGACAAATGGTACCAGTTCCAAAACGAGGCTATCCGCGAAGCGCTCAAGCAGTGGCTGCAAGCTAACGATATCGAATTTACAGAATGATCTTCGCGCCACGACTCGGCTCCGCGCCCCCCCAGCGACCAATCGGTCAGTTGCTGTCACCGCACAGGCCGTGACTGAAACATTCAGCTTTTCCTAAAACCCGGAAGAACCTATTTAACGTCGAGTCGTTGCCAATAAGCTGCTTCGCAGTACCAGTTGTCGGGTTGGTTAGCCAATTCGAGCTTGATGGTTTTTCCTGCGTATTGGTTGAGGTCGACGATGATGTCAAACCAGATTTTATCGCCTTCTTGCTGGATTTTCTGTTTTTGGATTTGGTTGCCGTTGATTCTGATTTCCAGTGTAAAGTCACCTTGTTTTCCGTGTGGTGCGACGGATGCGTAGAGTTTTGCCCCGGTTTCCGGGACCTTGATGTTTTTCCAGAGGATGGCACCCTCGGTGCGGCTTTTCGGGTGTGTCATCACGATATGTTGGCGACCGTTGCGTTCAGCGCGATATCCCGGGCTCATGTCCTGGGCGTTTTCGGTGGTTTGCCATCCAGGGAAGAGGACGTCCAGGACGGCTTGCACCTTGGCGGTTGGATCCTTGGGCGCCAGCAGGTGGGCTTTGTGCGCAGGATGGGGTTTGATCTCGATACGGTTCATTTCGTCTTCGGTGAAGCGACTGTTGGCGATGGGGCCTGGGGCCCAGCTCAATTCCAGCTTGGATGGTTTCGGTCCCTCATGCGGTAGCACCAGCGTATCACCTTCGCAGCGACCACCATAACGAGCCACGACCTGGCGCATCAAAAGCTCGCTGACCTTCAGTAAATCGTTCACACTGTAGGCGGTATGGGCGAATTTGTTGTCTCTCTTGAGTGCTTGGACGTACTTGGCCTCCAGCTTTGCTTTGCCCAGCATCGTGCCCAATACGCCTGCAGCGTTGGAGGGGTTGCAGTCTGAATCGAAGCCACCACGCATGGAAATCACTGTCGTGGCTTCCATGTCCTTATTTCCGTACAGGAGCCCGAGCAGGATCATCGCCCCGTTGATCTTGACATCGATATTCCCGTTGGCAGCCTTTTGGTATTCCTTGTCCTTCCGGTACTTTTCGACGGCTTTGTTCCAGGCGAACTGCCAGTCGTCCGGCTTTTCACGATGCCAGGCCACCATGTCACGAACCATTTCCGCATACTGGGAATCCTTGGGAATCGCTTGCAAACCAGCCTGGATCACAGTCACGATGTCATCCGAGAAAAATGCCTCGCAATACATGGCGCCGACGAATTGGCCGCCGTATACCCCATCGCCGTAGTTCATCAGACGGCCGAATTTCTCGCCCAAGTCGATGGGCGCTTGCGGTAGCCCAGGCGCGATCAAGCCTGCGTAATCGGCTTCGATCTGGTAGTCGATGTCATTGGGGCAGGAATTGAATCTCGGGTGCGAGGAATCTGGTGGGGCGATACCGATCCTCAGGTTGTCGCGTCCCGCCTTGTTTGCGCACCAGAGTCCGTACTTGGAATTGGCGAAATCGATGCCCGCCTGCCTGATGTCCACGTCCAGCCCGTACTGCTCGAGGGTTCTCATAAAGGTCATTTCGACATAGAGGTCGTCTTGACCGAAACCGCGATTGATCATGTCGGGCGTCCATTTGGGGACCTTGTCCTCCGGAATGATCGCGGAATTCCACTTGAATTCTGTGGGGGCACCCCAGGTGACCCCGATGATTTGACCCAGCCAGCCGCCTTCCAATTTGTCGCGGTACGCATCCAGTGACAACCGGCGTTCAGCGGCAGTCACGCTTACACAAGCCAATATCAGCAATGCCACTCGTTTCATCGTCTTCTCCGTGCAAATGCTTGCGTTCTGAAAAAATAAAGCCATTGCATTATTTTTAGTTAATGTGCGAAATCTTGTGATGAACACCTGTAGTTGCGCCAATGTGACCGAAACTCTTCTTATGCAAAAGGCTTTTTGACAATAGACTCCTTGTCAGGTGGTTATGCATGAATTTGCTGGACTATAACATTAATCATGGCCCCCAAAGAATTGAACCGGGCTATACGCGTAGAAGGTCATAACCGTTGTCCTCCCCGAATATAGTGGTCAGGATTTGGGTTATAATCCAGGATATCCAGAATCGTCTCTTCCCTATGCAAAAATGGGAACTTGCCCCGTTGATGAATTCCTGGACAGGACGACTGGCCGCCATGCCAATCACTGACTTCAGACAAGACCTGCTTCGCGCAGTGCTTTCAGAACAGCCACGGGATGATTATTGGTTGAGACATCCGCCCCCATGTCACGCGCCTTTCTCCACAGCTCGAGTGTCTCGGAATGCCAGAGATTCACTTTGAGCCCCGCAGCTTTCGCGGCATCAACCAGCGCCTGTTCCGTCCCGGCCAAGGTCGGTGCAATGCTGTAGCATTGAGTGTCGATGGCCGCATCCACCAGTGCCTGCGTCAAACCGCCCGATATCAAACCGACCTTCGCGTCTGGATGCAACTGCTTGACGCGTTTAAGAATACGTGTGTCAAAACACGTAAAGACGTAGGTCCCATGACTCAAGTGAGCAGCCGCGGACGCGTACAGCTTGTTGATATATTCGTCCATGCGTGAGTCGTCATAGTACTCGCCGTAACGCGCCTTCAGTTCGAGCTCAAAATAGAAATCACGGCGATGGTCAAACAGCTCGAATAGCTCATCTGCCGTCGGAACCGTTTCATCGGAATTTTTGAGTTTGCACAACTTGAGTTCCGCCAGCGTCATCGTTTCAATCACGCCCTCGCCCGTTGTCGTCCGTTTGATGTCATAATCGTGCATCACTACCACGACCCCGTCCGCCGTGAGGTGAAAGTCCGTTTCAAAGCCCGTGATACCGTTTGCCAGAGAATATTCAAAGGCCTTGATGCCATTCTCCGTAAACATTTCCTGTGTACCACGATGGCCAAGAATGCGAGGATACTCAACCTTTGACATGATCTTTCCTTTAGATAAAAATTGGTAATATGCAAAATCCTGTGATAAAACGTGGCATCGCCAATCGGTGATTCTTTGTACCAATGTAACCAAGTTTTTTTTATGCGCTTCTGATCGACCGTCTTTTATCGCGGACGGATCGGACGGATCGGACGGATCGGACGGATCGTCGACTTGATCGGTCTGATCGGTCGGATCCGTCGGATCCGTCGGATGATCCGTCCGATGTGCCCGATCAAGCAGCCGGATCTGTCTGATCTGTCTGATCCGTCTGATCGGTCGGATCCGGCTGCGAAAACCTGCCGAAAACGTTGTTACCAGAAGTCCCTAGAGTCGGTCAATCAGTCCCTTGTGTCAAAAGCGTCATTCCCCACGGTCCCGAAAGTCCCCACAGTCCCGGCCATGAGTCGTGAGACGTGAGACGTGAGTCCTCGCCCCAGCGCCCCGCCGCCAATCAGTCCCACTGGTCCCTGGCGTCCCCTGAGGCCGGCATTATCAATGGGTGACCGATTACGGCGCATGTCAAGCATCTCTTTCTATCACAAGATTTCGCACATTAAGGATTTATGTTATAGCCAGGATTTTCAACAAGGAACCGTTGCCCATGAGTTTTATCGCATTCGTACTGATCGTCACCTCCGCCACGCTACATGCGGCATGGAACCTAATCGCCAAGAAAAATACCATGACCGTGTTTTTTTATGCGCAGATCAGCACGGTCGCCACATTGTCTTGGTTTCATATGCAACTCTGGACGCCAATCCGCTTGAGCGAACTGCCGCCGGCCTTCTGGGGTTCGCTCATCGGCAGTCTGCTCTCCGACCTGCTGTACTGCTGGGGATTGGTTCACACCTACCGGCGCATGGAGATGGCGTCGGCCTACCCTATCATGCGGGCGCTGCCGATCCTGCTGACGGCCGTGGTGACAGGGTGGCTCGGCTGGGGAACGACACTCGGCTTCGCGGCCAAACTCGGTTTTTTCATCGTATGCATCGGTGCACTGCTGATGCCACTAGGAAAACTCTCGGACTTCAAACTCTCCAGGTATCTCTCGTGGAACATGTGGAATGTTTTTCTCGTGGCGTGCGGCACCACCGGTTATACGATCTTCGACAGCCGCGCGCAATTTTACATGCATGCCGTTGCGGAACATGTTTCCAAACCGATCCTCTCGATGTCCTATTATTCCACCCGGAGCATTTGCCTGACCAGCGTGCTCTGGCTGATTATCGCATCGGTGCCGGAAAACCGGGCACTGGCGAAAAAATGTTGGCGCGAACAAAATCTCACTCCGCTTCTGGCCGGAGTTTTCGCCTCAGGCACCTACGTTCTGGTGTTGCTGGCGATGAATTATGTCACCAACGTCTCCTATGTTCAAGTGTTCCGGCAGCTGGGGCTCCCGATCGGCATGGCCGCGGGTGTGTTGATCCTTAAAGAACGTTGCGCAACGATCAAATGTGTCGGTGTAACGCTGATTCTCTTGGGCCTGGCGCTCTCGCTTTGGCGCTAAAATTATTGTGGCCCCCAGAAATTGGGCAGGGCTATAGGCGTAGAAGGCCTTGACCGATGTCCACCCCGAGTATAGTAGCCAGAATTTGGGTTATAGTCCACGATCAATGAAGCACCTTGTTCTAGTCATTTTACTGTGCATTTCGGTGTCACTTGCCGCCGCTGCCGTGCGCATCGCGCTGGTTCCATTCGACGAATTGGCGCAAAACCATGCCGACTTGGCGTTAGCCAGCTTGTCAACAGATGACGGCTTTGAATTTCTGGAACGAGAGAAAATCGATCTTATTCGCAAGGAAGTCCTGCTGGGTGCCTTGAGCGACTGGGTGCCGGATCCCCGCCTCATGCAGAACACCGAGCTGTTCGTCATCCTTAAAAGCAAGGAACTGCTGGCTTTTGACGCTGTCACCGGCGTGCGGCTGATCGATACTCAGGCAGACACAGCCGAGGCCGTGAGTCAAGCTGTACGCGCAGCCGTCAGCAAGCGTCAATCCCTGGCCGCCAAGCGCCTGCGGAAGCTCTCCTGCCTGCCGTTGATTCCAGTTCATCTGAACGACAGCCAAGAAAAGACTGCCCGACAACTGCTCAAAGAACTGCTGCGGCAGCTCGGCAACCGGCCGGACCTGGTCGTCCTCGAACGACACCATCTGCTCCTTGTCCTCAATGAACCAGGAGCCAACACAAGCGACCTGACCAAAAACCTGTTCACTGGAGCCATCGTCATCAAACCCGTCGCTACACCGGAAACTCGGGACAGCATCCGCCTCCGTGTGAATTTTTTAACTCCGGATGGCCAGACGTCTCTGGGCGCCGCTGATGAGGTCTTTATGGCAGAGGGGGACTGGAGCGAGGCCTGCCGGCTTTTCCTCAGCCAGCTGAAGTTGCCGGAGGGCGACTATAGCGACCGTGCCGAAGAAGCCCACAGCTTTATCTTCGAAGCCTGGTTTGCCGTCAAGCATCTGATTTCCGGCCAGTCCCTTCCGGCGGCTGCCAGCGCGACAGCGCTGGATGACGCCCATGAGCAGGAACTTTGCCGGATTGCCGCCTTGAATGCCACATCACTCTGGCACCGGCATTCTGTGCAGCGAACTGAACGCACCGCTGCAGCCCTGGCCAATCTGCAGCTGGCCGAACGCCTCGCGGTCAAGCACAACCTCTTCCCCAGCGAGCTGGTCAACGCGATACACAACGGTGTCGGCATGATTGCGCCCCGGGATTTCACCGCTCTGGAGAAAAGCCAGCAGCGTGAACTGAGGGCAACCATCGACCGCCTGCTGGCTCATCGCCACCGTTCTCTCGAGGAGATACTTCGCCTTGCCGAGCTTCCCTGTGACCAATGGCCGGAACGCGTCATCACCCTGGAAACGCGCATGGAATATATCCGGGAAATGAGTCAGGTCTGTGAAATTGCCTGGGACTATTACTGGTGGGAAAAATATGTTTTGCCCGAACTGTCACGTTACATCAAGGACAGCAACGAATGGATGCCCGAACTGCTGCGCTTTATGAATCCATCAACAGCAGAACGGCAGGAGATTCTCTCGCAGGCGCCGATGGCGGCCCGGCGAGCACCGCGTTGTCGCAGCTGGGGAATCCTCGACCTCAACCCCCACGATTATCTGCAGTTCCGACGCTTCTATCCCAAATCTCAAACCCCGGAAAATATCGAGCGTTATCGCCGCATCATGCAGACGCTCACAGAGTCGAATCTCCTGGACCTGGCTTTCTACGGGCATTTTGGCTTGCTTAGACTCCAATTGGGCAATACCCGCCACGATCGAATGCGGGCTTCTCCGGAAGACCATGCGGCCGTCAGCGCTTTCATGGACACGCTCGTCCGACTGTTTGCCACCAAGGAAGCACCCAGCGTGCCCTATCATCTGCTAACAGGCCTCTCTTCCTGGATCAACGAGAACACCATCTCCCAGCAATTTCAAATTCAGGAATTGGCCATGCAGCGGTTTGCCTGGTGCCAACCCTGGAATGAGCTGGTCCCCAACCGCCCGACCTGGTCGCGCGAAACCGCCAGCGAAGTCCACCGCCGTCTGTCAGAGTTCAACCGGCAGATACAGCAGGATCCGCGCCTGCACCAGAACAACACTAGCAAAAAGGAATGGCTGGCTGACTACTTTCGCAAACAGCAGCGAAAGCTGGAAAAGCAGTATGATATTCCGTCCGATCAGCCGGCACTGCTGCCAGTGGTAGAGCCGTTTGAGCGGCTTGTCCAGCTTGATCTTGACTTTGCTGCTGGCAAGGACTACGCCATCCAGGTGATCGGCTTTGACGGCCGTTTCATCCACCTGGATCACCAGAGCACCCCCTTCAATACGCTGCTGAGTATCGACACGGCCGCTGACCTGGCCATCACGCGGCAAAAACACGCGAACACCACCGGCTGGTGCGGCACCCGCCACCAGGGTGTCATCCTCAGCAACTTTCTTGCCTCCGGCAACGGACCCTTTGTATTTCTGTACCCCAAAGATGGCTCTGACATGCAGACCCTCGACTTCCGGGTTTACTTCAAAAACAATTGCCATGCCATGGTTGGCGGCGGTGACCGCCTGTTTCTCTCCTTTGACGGCAACGGCAACTGGCCAGGAACGGTGCTGGAATACAACGTCATAACCAAAGAAAGCAAACGTCTGGTCTCGACGCTGGACGACTCGGTCGTCTGGCCTCTGCAGGGGCGGCGGCAACCTTATCAGATTTCACGGTTGCTCTACGACGGGACCAATCGCCGCCTGCTCATGCTGATGCACGATCAGCTTCCCGCGAACTATGGCGTCAGTCTGCGCTTCAAGGCCTACCACTGGGAAACCGGCGAATGGCGGGATGCATCCAATCTGCTGCCCATTCCCTACAACTTCCACCCGATCTTTCTGGATAAGAGGCGCCTCTGGCTGGTAGATGATAACGCTGGCGCTGGTCCGGTCAATGCAGAAGGCAACTGGCAGCCGTTCTTTCTCCTTAACAACAATGGGTACTTTACGGATAAACTGCCCTACAACGCCGCGAACAAAGCTAACGTGACGGTCGATCTGTCCCGTCTGATGACGCCACCTGAAAAATACCGTCATCTCGGCCGCTCCGACCTGTTCTTCACCCACTTTGACGACGGTATCCTCTTTGCCGAAAAGCTGCTTATGCTCCTTCCGGAATGTCATATTATTACAATTCCCAAGCGGTTTCGGATTTTGGCTTGCTTCGCGGGAAAGTATGTTGTCGGCTTCCCAGTCACTCCGGACGGACGCCGCGAGCCACTGCACATTGGTATCCTGAAAGACCGCGCCAAACTCCTGAGTAACGCCGAATATAGTGACGCCCAATAATTGGCCAGGGCTAGACTCGACGGCAAGCGACGGCAAGCGACAGCAATCGACAGCAATCGACAGCAAGCGACGGCAAGCGACGGCAATCGACAGCAATCGACGGCAAGCGACGGTAAGCGACAGCAAGCAACGGCAATCGACAACAATCGACGGCACTCGACGGCATGCGCCCGTAATCGCTGGAGCGCGCCACCTTGGCTGTCATAGACCGCGCGTTCATGCCTGAACGCCATGCCAGACAACAAAGTCCGCCATCGGTCGCTGGGGCGGCGGCGCTTGTCATCCGGACCCACTACTGCGACGTGCCCTGCCAGGTCCGTCTGGACTAGCTGTCGGCCCGACACGGACTCGTAGATCTCAAGACCTGCGACAGCCTCCGCTACTTCGAGAATGACTGTCGCCGCTACGGCTACATCCACCAGCTGGCCTTCTACCGCGCGGTCATCCGCCAGGCGTCGGGGGAGACGCTGCCCGTGCACATCATTGCCGTGGAGAAGAACGAGCCCTACACGGCGGGGGTGGGGCCTTCATTAATTCTTGGAATTCAACTTTCACACATATATTGTAATGTCAATGTATTACTTTTATATTCTGTTCAGTGCAATAAACAAAAGGAGCTGCGTTGTGGCAACAACTAAAACAACCATTTTTACCGTCCGCTTGGATGCTCAAGTGAAAAAAGACGCCGAACGTCTCTTCCGTGATCTGGGCATGACCTTGTCTTCAGCTGTTAACATTTTCCTCCATCAGTCTCTGCTGTCGCAGGGCTTGCCCTTTCCCGTCCGCAAAGAACAACTCCCGAACAAAGCAACAGTTGCGGCAATGCGCGAAGCCCTTGAACTAGCAAACGATCCCAACGCCAAAACGTTTTCATCAGTCGACGAATTGATGCAGGATGTGGACGAATGACCTACAAACTCCAAATCACCACGCAATTCAAAAAAGATTGCAAGCTGCTGAAAAAGCGTGGAAAAGATTTGGACGAGTTGCGCACAGTCATTGAAATGCTTCAGACCGGAACACCTTTGCCAGCAAAATATTATGACCACGAGCTGGTCGGCAAGCTGGCCAAATTCCGGGAATGCCACATTCAGCCAGACTGGCTGCTGATTTACCTCGTCCTGAAGAATCGCCTGGTCCTAACCTTAATGCGCACCGGCTCGCATAGTGATTTGTTCTGAAATTGCTCAGGCAGCCCTAGCGGGGAAAGCGATTAGGTATAGTAGACCCCAATATTTGGACAGGGCTTGAAGTGTAGAAGGCTTTTGCCGTTGTCCACCCCCGAGAGCTAGCTTGATGTCTGGGACTCCTGCGAGCGCCGCTGCATGTCGCACTTTTGGCACTCAAATACAGCAATCGACGGCAATCGACAGCAATCGACAGCAATCGACAGCAATCGACGGCAATCGACAGCAATCGACAGCAATCGACAGCAATCGACGGCAATCGACGGCAATCGACAGCAATCGACGGCAAGCGACAGCAATCGACGGCAAGCGACGGCAATCGACGGCAATCGACGGCAATCGACAGCAATCGACAGCAATCGGCGGCAATCGACGGCTATCGACGGCAATCGACGGCCATCGGCAGCAATTGCTGGAGTGCGCCACCTTGGCTGTCATAGATCGCGCGTTCATGCCTGAACGCCATGCCAGACAACAAAGTCCGCCGTCGGCCGCTGGGTCGGCGGCGCTTGTCATCCGGACCCACTACTGCGACGTGCCCTGCCAGGTCCGTCTGGACTAGCTGTCGGCCAGACACGGACTCGTAGATCTCAAGACCTGCGACAGCCTCCGCTACTTCGAGAATGACTGTCGCCGCTACGGCTACATCCACCAGCTGGCCTTCTGCCGCGCGGTCATCCGCGAGGTGTCGGGGGAGACGCTGCCCGTGCACATCTTTGCCGTGGAGAAGAACGAGCCCTGCGCGGCGGGCGTGTGGAAGCTCAGCGACGACGTCCTCGCCCAGGCCGAATTCGTCAACGAGGCCGCTCTGAAGCGCTTCATCGCCTGCCACGAGCTTGAGCAATGGCCGACCGGCTATGAGGACGTCCGCATCATCGACAGCATCTAAAACGCAAGGAACACACAACCATACAATGGTGGAGCAGAACCTCGCGAACGAGCCGGCAGTCACTGGGCGAGAAGTTGCCGTTCCTTAAGGACGCCGATCACCAGCCCGGGCCCTTCGGCTGAGCCGGTATAATGCCCGACCACGTAGCGGCCGTTGAAGCAGCCCAGGGCGGCAAAGGGCTTGGCCAGACGGATGAACTTCTGTTCCGGCACCAACATGATCATGTTCCGGGAAAACAGCAGTTCGTCTGCATAGAGGTTGAAATTCATGTCCAGCGGGCTAATATCGCGGTGTTCCTTGGTAGGCACGAGACAGCCCGAATCGTCTATGTTGTCATTGCGGGAAGTCTGCACTAATCCTGGCTGTGGCCCGGGTACGAGCCGTCCGTTCTGCTTGCGGAAGACGGTCTGCCAATAGCCCTGGTCATTGATTTTGCCGAAGCCGGCATCATGCAGCAGCCAGAGCCCGGTCTGGTCCAGGAAGGTCTGCTGGTGGCCGGCGGGCAGTGGCAGTGGCCTGGAGGCATTTTCCCACTGCCCCGTCTCCCAGTGGAAGGCGAGAAATTGGAGCCCAACCATACTGTGTCCCGTACCGGCTGACGGCATCGGGGTTGGCAGCATGATCAGGCGGCGGCCCGGTCCGTCGCAATGCAGGTGCGGGATGGGTATCGGGAGTGGCGCACCTTGCCAAGGCCAGGGTATGGAGCGATCCATGGAGGAGACAATTACTTTCGTCGTGCCTCGGCGAACATTGTATTCCAAGACCGTAGTCGGTTCGTCATCGTCCCAGCCGAAGGAGAGGAAGAGCCGGTCGCCGTGTCCGGCCATCGCCCGGCATCGTTGCCGGCTAAAACGGCTGAAATCAAGCAGCTGGCAGGATGGCTTATCCTTGGCATACAGGAAGATGCAGCCGCCGTGCCGAGACACGAAGTAGTCCGTGAGGATGATACCAGGGCCCACGCTGGGGCCCCGGCTGTTTCTCGGTGCGTTGTGCGGCAGGCGCCGCTGGTTGACGATGGCCATGTCGGCTGCCGTGTCGATTTGCAGCTGGATGATCTCGTCCTTGACGGCGCTGTCGAGGAAAATACTGCGGCCGTCAAACCCCAGCAGGCAGGGGGATCGGGTGAATCCGAAACCGTCAGGCAGTTCCAGCCGGAAGACTCTGGCAAAAGGGTCGACCACTTGGTTGGACAAGGTTCGACTGGGTGGAATCTCGAAGTGCTGTTCGAGTCTTGCTAACATCAGGCGATAGAGGTCTCTGACGCGTAGTCGTTGCGCATCGCTGTGGCTCGCAGTCCGCGGGCCGTGTTCATACTGGTCCAGGTAGGCGTACAGCTGTTGATGGACTTTCACGGCAGTTTCCCGCGGCCAGGCATGGTAGTGAGCGATTAACTCCTGGTCCCAGGGGGTGTAACAGGCGTGGTGGCGAATGGCCAGCCCCAGCAGGCGAAGGCGCTGGGGCAGGCAGTCCGGATGGTCCAGCCTGAGCCCATAGGACAAGGGCGTGAAATGGGGCGGGCCGATGCTGACGGCCGTTTCAAGCAGCTCGGCGGCCTGATCGAAAAAATCCGCCAGAACGTGCTTTTCTTCCTCGGTGAGTTCCTTGATGTAATTGAATCCCCGCTCCGTCGGCGCTGTGGTCATGTTGAGCCGCGCCAGGCCGGCATGGGCTTGCAAGGCCAAGTTGAGGGTGCGGGAACAGGTCAGCTTTTCCAGTGCCCGGCGGTGGATGGCGAGGTTGGCCGCGATCGGGTGGAGCGTCTTGTTTCTGATGATGGTAAACGGCACCAGTTCCCAGTGGCTGTGGTCCAGGCTGGGAACTAGACCGGTCGTCATGGCTCGGAATCGCTCCTGCTCCCAAGTCTGGCGGCAGTGCAATTCCTTCTCCGCCGGCGACAGCGACTGGAATCTCACCATTTCCGGCAACAGCTCGTTGCTTTCCCGGATATATTTTTCCAACTCCGGTTCGACGAAGCGCTGCCAGTAGGAATAGTCCCAAAGTTCATGGCAGAGCGTCGTCATGGAGTGGATGTACTGGGCGCGAGCCTGGAGCGAGAAGAAACGGTCAGTCCAAGCGCTTCCTGGAAGGTCGGCCAGGCGAAGATGGCCGGCGAGCGTTTCCCGGCGGGTCGTCAGAATCAACTCGATTGTATCGCACCACTGCTGTTGGACCTCCAGAGGCAGCAGAGAGAGTATGGCGCCGGTGACAATCGGGCCATAGCGCCCCATGGCATCGCCCAGCTCGTTCGGGAAAAAATGGTGCTTGGCAGCCAGGCGAGCTGCGCGCTGCAGGTTGCTGATGGCACCGGCATGGCCTGCGGCCAACTGTTCCTTTCCGATGTTATTCCAATAGTGCTCACCAGCGACTTGGGCCAGAATCCGGCAGAGCTGCTTCTCGTAGGCTGGATCCAGGGCAGCGGCACTTGCCGCCGAACTTAACGCGTCCTGTGGCAGCGCGTGGGAAAGTGCAAACCAGGCTTCCAGGATGAAGGCACGCGCTTCACCAGGCTTGTCTTCCGGCGCGATTTCCGGCGGCGGCTGCCGCTCCAGGAACTCCTGCAGGTGCCGATCCAGTTCGCTGTCATGAGGAAACAGGGAGGAATCTTCATGTAAGACGGTTCGGCCGTCTGGCGTGAAGTACTGCAGGCGCAGGCACAAGCCGTTCAAACCCTCCTGAAGGACCGCCGGCTTGAGCAGCAGCGCACCAGCGAAAAGCTGACTGGTCAGATCATTGTGCTCGGCACCCGGTTCATTCAACAGCACCAACAAGTGGCGCCGTTCCAGGAGCACTAGGTCGGAGCGGTTTCCCAGCAGGCGCGACAAGATTCTCTCCAGCTTCCGCGCCGTGCCTTCCTGTTCCGGGCTGAGATTGACCGGTGTCATGGGCATGAGGGATAGCTTGCGCAGCCGCTTGTTGGCAAAACGCTCCCGTTTGGCCAATGCCTGGCGAATGGCTCGGCCGGCTTCGGGGGCAGTGTCGAGTTCATGGTTGGCCAGGCGTACCCCGGTAACTGCGTCAAAAGCCTGCAGTTCCCCGTCATGAAGGACAATCAACAGTTCGGCGTTCTGCATGACGCGCGGATTAGGCCGGAAATCACCATCAGTCTGCTCCAGCAGCCTGCTTTCCGCCAGCAGCCGGTCGATTTCCGCTCGTTCCAGACAGACGATGTCCTGCTCGGCAGAGAGCTCAACCAGCGCCAGGTCGGCCAGGCTGCGCGACGCGGAGTCCAGGGGACACAGGGCGATTCTGACCTGGCCAGCCAGCTGGCTGGCCCAAAGCAGCAGATAAAGAAGGAGCCAGGTCTTGTTCATCATGAGTGTGCCAATGCCAACGCGGCGCCGAAACGCCGACAGCCCGGAAGCGCGGGCAATGGCATGAATCCAAAAGCATCAAGGTTGGAATATGTTACAGCCATTATTTTGTGTAGTGGCCCCCAAGTCAAGGACAAAAACTCTTGATTTGCTGTGGCTCCATGGATTCACAAAGGCATGTCGTTGCGAAGTCGCAGACTGCATCTCCGCAGGAGAGCGGCTGGCAGCTCGGCCGTAACACCTCGACGCGTGGGGTCATCCTTAATCCCTTTCCCTCGCCTGCTGCCAATGTACCCAACAATCATCGCACTTTGTCCTTGATGTAGCCCATTGCGTCCCAAGCAATTGCCACGCGCCTTCTTGCATACCCCGTTAAGCATAGCCTAACATACCCCATCCCCTAGTCCTGACAATGGCCCGCGCCATCGTCGGGGCTTTTTCCTGTAATCGGTCAGCGATTGATATTGGCCGGCCTCAGGGGACGCCAGAGACCAGTGGGACTGATTGGCGGCGGGACAGCGGCGTGCCCAGGAGTCTTCCCGGCGGGACACCGACGCACCCAGCAGTCCCGGGTATCAAGCAACCGATCCCCGAAGTCCAGGAAGTCCCCAATCAGTCCCTGGTGTCCACAGCGTCATTCCCCACGATCCCAAACGTCCCCACAGTCCAGGCCATGAGTCGTGAGACGTGAGACGTGAGTCCTCGCCCCAGCGCCGCCGCCAACAACAAGTGCCGCCGGGATGGCGGCGCGCCCAGGATGATTGCCGCCAGGACGGCGACGCCACGGTCGGGAGACAGGCAATCTGTGGTTGGACTGAGGATAAAGTTTTTCAACCTTATCGCCTTGGCCAATTTTCGGGGGCCACTATAATCTGACAATTGTATACCTGGCAATAAACCGCCAACGCTGATCATTTCCAGCCGATCTTCGAACAGGCTGATCAAACTCGCCGCGGCAAAGGAATAATCGCGGTGGACAACCAAATTCAACAGGCCCTCGCGGATGGCCTCGGGCGGGTAATCACGGCTATCCACGCGGTCAAGACCCTGGAAGTCCGAACGAGTGCGATTCAGCCTGTCGATGAACTCGAAGGCGTCTTCAATCTGTTTCAGGAGCGAACCACTTAATTCACGGCGGTCGCGAAAGACGCTCTTCGCCACGCCTTCGAAAACGGCCAGCTTGATGGAATGCACGCATTGATCGGACAGCATCCAGGCCAAATTGCTATACATGCAGTCATTCCCGATGAAATGCAAGGTCTGCATCTGGGCTTTGCCAAATGCGAGTCCCTTCTTGCGAAAAAATGCAGCAGTCTGCGTGAAAGTCAAATCCTGGTTGAAGGACCGCGCGTCCTCGTACCGCCCTTCTCCGGATTCACCAATCATCTGCAGAATGGCCGCCGGCGACGCCGGCACCGACGATGCCCCCTGACGGACAAAGACGCCCTCGGGACGTATGCCTTTCTCCTTCCAGTAGTATGGACGAGCCGTTCCCCGCTGGACATCAATACGGATGACCTTTTTACCATCCATTATTTCCGGGTCGCAGCGGGTGAACAGCGTCACGTCAGGCAAAATGCTGTCCCGAATGGTGTTGGCAATGCGTGACAACGCCACATCCACATCAGCGACACCATACACCTCGCCGTCATCAGCGATGCCCACGTAGATGCAACCGCCGTCGCTATTGGCGAAGGCAATGACCGAGCGGCGGATCGTGTCGCTGCACTCCCGCTTGAACTCAACCTTGCTGCTCTCGCGCTGCACCATATCGTACCTCCACCAACGGGTTCCATGTCTGACCATGGTTCTAACAATTCTAACAATTATTATAACCATTCTAATAAGCAGAACAGGCAGAAAGACAAATATTGTGACCCCCAAGAATTGGCCAGGGCTATACGCGTAGAAGATCTTAACCGTGGTTCCACCCCGAGAGCTATCACGGTTTGACGTCTCGGACTCCTGCGAACGCCGCTGCAGGTCGCACTTTTGGCGCTCAAATACAGCACCCGGCAGCAATCGGCGGCAATCGACGGCAATCGACAGCAATCGACGGCAAGCGACGGCAAGCGACGGCAAGCGACGGCAATCGACGGCAATCGACGGCTATCGACAGCAATCGACAGCAATCGGCGGCAATCGACAGCAATCGGCGGCAATCGACAGCAATCGACAGCAATCGACGGCAATCGACAGCAATCGACGGCTATCGACGGCAATCGACGGCTATCGACGGCAATCGACGGCAAGCGCCCGTAATCGCTGGTGCGCGACACCTTGGCTGTCATAGATCGCGCTTTCAGGTCTGAACGCCATGCCAGACAACAAAGTCCGCCGTCGGCCGCCGGGTCGGCAGCGCTTGTGTTTCCGGCTTGAGTTTGTCTCTAGCCGTGGTCGCTCAGTTATACGAAACAATGCAGGCAGTTCGCCGCGAACGCTAAATTTCGTGACCTGAGCGTCCGCCTCAAAATGGCCAAATAGAGACCGCGACAGGCACGCGCGGCACAAAAAGAGACGCGTTTATAGGCGGAAAAAGCCCCAGGCATATAAACCTCATAAATCACTGGACCTCTGACCTCGGCTACAGAGACAAGCGCCGAGATTGCCGGCCTGCGGGCGGCCAAAACGGCCAGCCAGGCGGTCTCTGCGGTGCCGGCCGGCGCCACGGGCAAACGCCGCAACGACCTGCTTTTACGCCACTTGCAGGGAAAACAAAAACGCCGTCGAGTAGCTGGACTCGATGGCGTCGATAAACGGGGTGGTGGAGCAAAACCTCGCGAACGAGCCGGCAGTCTCTCTTTTCGTTTCGGCGCCGCCAATAATGCGGCACCTGACCACAGCTTTTATCGCCACCCGCCGACCCACCCGCCGAGAACCATTCCCTGCCTAAAAAACCC
>JAQWBY010000251.1 GCA_028706165.1 Lentisphaeria bacterium
ACTTCGTGGAAAATCTCAATGCGGACTCGCTGCAGATTCTGCGCGGCTGCAAGCTTGAGCCGGCTCTGGCGACGCTTAAGCCCGAGGACCGCGTGCAGTTTGAACGCGTGGGCTATTTCTGCGCCGACCGCTATGACTACAAGCCCGACAAACCCGTTTTCAACCGGACCGTCGGCCTGAAGGACAGCTGGGCGAAAATCGAAAAGCAGGACCAGAAAAACAACGCGCTGGTCGCGGCGGTGAAAGCCGCGCCGGAGAAGGGCGTTGAGAAGGCCCAGGCCGCGCCGGAAAATGTCGCTCTCATCGGCATTGAGGATTTCGCGCGACTGCAGCTGCGCACGGCGCTGGTGCTGGCCGCCGAGCCGGTACCGAATACCGACAAGCTGCTGAAGCTGCAGGTGGATTGTGGCGAGAAGCGCCAGATTGTGGCCGGCATCGCCAAATTCTATCAGCCGGCGGATGTCGTCGGCAAGACCATCGTTATGGTGGCGAATCTGCAGCCGGCGACGCTCTGCGGGGTGGAATCGCAGGGGATGCTCCTGGCCGCCAAGAGGGGCAAGGAACTGCGGCTGCTCGGCGTCGATGGCGAGATCGCCCCAGGCGCCAGGGTCGGATAACTTTCCAGGCGTCTTTTTATCCACAGATTCCGCAGATTAACGCAGATTTTGGCAGCGCGTCTTGCCGCTGGCGCGGCAAGTCACGCCGCCGGTGTGAAGGCGCGAAAGCGCGGGCGTTCCGTGGCCCACGGCTTGCCGTGGGGCTTCTTTTTGCCTCACGCGAAGGCGCGAAGAAGACTTTGTTATCCACAGATTCCGCAGATTAACGCAGATTTTGGCGGCGCGTCTTGCCGCTGGCGCGGCAAGTCACGCCGCCGGTGTGAAGGCGCGAAAGCGCGGGCGTTCCGTGGCCCCACGGCTTGCCGTGGGGCTTTTTTTGTCTCACGCGAAGGCGCGAAGGCGCGAAGGCGCGAAGGCGCGAAGAAGACTTTGAAGACTTTGTTATCCACAGATTCCGCAGATTAACGCAGATTTTGGCGGCGCGTCTTGCCGCTGGCGCGGCAAGTCACGCCGCCGGTGTGAAGGCGCGAAAGCGCGGGCGTTCTGAGGCCCCACGGCTTGCCGTGGGGCTTTTTTTGTCTCACGCGAAGACGCGAAGACGCGAAAGCGCGAAGAAGACTTTGTTATCCGCAGATTCCGCAGATTAACGCAGATTTTGGCGGCGCGTCTTGCCGCTGGCGCGGCAAGTCACGCCGCCGGTGTGAAGGCGCGAAAGCGCGGGCGTTCCGTGGCCCACGGCTTGCCGTGGGGCTTTTTTTGTCTCACGCGAAGACGCGAAAGCGCGAAGAAGACTTTGTTATCCACAGATTCCGCAGATTAACGCAGATTTTGGCGGCGCGTCTTGCCGCTGGCGCGGCAAGTCACGCCGCCGGTGTGGAGGCGCGAAAGCGCGGGCGTTCTGAGGCCCCACGGCTTGCCGTGGGGCTTCTTTTTGCCTCACGCGAAGACGCGAAGGCGCGAAGAAGACTTTGTTATCCGCAGATTCCGCAGATTAACGCAGATTTTGGCGGCGCGTCTTGCCGCTGGCGCGGCAAGTCACGCCGCCGGTGTGGAGGCGCGAAAGCGCGGGCGTTCTGAGGCCCCACGGCTTGCCGTGGGCATTTAGTGCACACGGGTTGCGGGTGTCTTCCTTCAGGCCAGGCCGACGGCCTGGCGGACGCGTTGGAGGGTTTCTTGCGCGACCTTGCGGGCGCGGGCGGCGCCGTCCTGGAGGACGTCCTCGACGAGCTGTGGTTTTTCGAGGAGTTGTTTCCGGCGTTCGCGCATGGGTGCGAAGAACTCGCTGTATTTTTCGTAGAGTGCCTGTTTGGCGTGACCGTAGCCCATATTGCCGGCGAGGTAGCGCTGGCGGAGTTCGGCCTGTTCTTCGGGCGTCGCCATGAGTTTGTAGAGGGCGAAGACATTGCAGGTGTCGGGATTTTTCGGCTCTTCCATGGGGGTGGAGTCAGTGATGATCTTCATGAATTTTTGACGGATGGGCTTGCCCTCGCCAAAAATCTCGATGGTATTGTCGTAGCTCTTGGACATTTTTTGGCCGTCGAGGCCGGGTATGACGGCGACGTCTTCCTGGATCATGGCTTCGGGGACGGTGAGGATATCGCCGTAGCGGTTATTGAAGCGGATGGCGATGTCGCGGGTGACTTCGAGGTGCTGTTTCTGGTCTTTGCCGACGGGGACGAGCTGTGAGTTGTAGAGGAGGATGTCCGCCGCCATGAGCACGGGGTAGGCGAAGAGGCCGTGGTTGGCTTCCATGCCGCGGGCGAGTTTGTCCTTGTAGCTGTGGCAGCGTTCGAGGAGGCCGACGGGGGTCAGGCAGGACAGAATCCAGGTGAGCTCCTGCACTTCGATCACGTCTGACTGGCGGAAGAACACGGTGGTTTCGGGGTTGAGCCCGCAGGCCAGAAAGTCCACGGCGACATCGAAAGTGCGTTGGCGGAGCAGTGCCGGATCGGGCAGCTGAGTCAGTGCGTGGTAATTGGCGATGAAGTAGAAACAGTCATTGCCCTCTTGGAGGGACAGCGACGGGCGCATCATGCCGAAGTAGTTGCCGATGTGGAGCGTGCCGGATGATTGCACGCCGGAGAGAATGCGTTTGCCAGCCATGGGTCGGTCCTTCTGCTGCTTAGGTCGACTATGTCGCCGTGCGCATCGTCATGATGGCGCCGGCGGACGGTTGTGAAGAGAATGTTGTGGTGTTTTTGTCGGCACGTTACAGCGCGCCGTCAGTCGATGAAATTGGGTCGTTCGCGGGCGATGGTTGTTGGTGCTTCGTGGCCGGGGTAGACGGTGGTGCGGTCCGGCAGGGCGAGCAACTTATTCTTGATGGACGCCATGAGGTGCGCGGCGTTGCCACCGGGAAAATCCGTACGGCCGACGGTACCGCGGAAGAGCGTGTCGCCGCTGAGCAGGAATTGCTCGGCGGGGAAGTAAAAGCAGACGCAGCCGGGGGTGTGGCCGGGGGTGTGGATAATCTCGTAGCTGCAACCGGCGATCTGCGGCGCTTTGTCGCAGGGCTCGGGCAGGTCTTTGGCGGCGGGAATCCATGGCAGAATGGCGTTGGCGGGGCTGCTGTAGAGCCCGCGGTCGGCCTCATGAATCCACACCGGGATGCCGTAGGCCTTGGCGATGGCTGGCACCGCCGAAATGTGGTCGACGTGCCCGTGGGTGAGGAGAATGCCCCGTGGCTGGAGCGACAAATTGCGGACCTCGGCCTGGATGCTGTCCCCGTGGTCGCCGGGATCAACGACCAGGCACTCACGGCTTTCCGGATGATAGAGCAGATAGCAGTTGACGGACAGCAGTCCGACGGTGAACGAATGGATCTCGGTCATGGCGGTGGGTTCTCTCTGCAGGCGGCACGGCGCGTCAGGGCGTGGCTGCTTTAGCTGGCGCGGCTTGGCTGCGCAGGTTCTTGAAGTTGGTGCCCTTGCCGCTATCGAAGGCCAGGTAGCTGTTGAGAACTTCGACTGCGCGTTTCAGCTGCTTGTCGATCGCCAGCAGCTTGTCCATGTCGCCTTCATTTTGAATGATGGCGATGACGTCCTGCGGGCTGAGCTTGTCTTCGATGTCAGGTTCGATGCCGTGTTCATGAATGACGCGGCGGCTGGGCGTGTAGTATTTGGCGATGGTGAGTTTGAGGGCGCTGCCGTCTTGGAGCTGAACGACATTTTGGACGGAGCCCTTGCCGAAGGTCTTTTCGCCGAGAAGAATGGCCCGGCCAGTGTCGCTCAGGCAGCCGGCGGTGATTTCCGCGGCGCTGGCGCTGCCGCCGTTGATAAGCAGCAGCACGGGCTTGTCGGCGGGGAACTTGAAACCGTCTTCGTGGCTGCGCTCAATCTTCTTGTTTTCGCGGCCTTCGACTGACACCACGAGTTGTCCTGGCGGCAGGAAGAAGCTGCAGATGTCCACGGCCGAGTCCAGCAGACCGCCGGGGTTGTTGCGCAGGTCGATGATGAGGCCAGCGACGTCCTTCTTGACGAAATCTTCGAGGACCGCCTGGAGCTGTCCGGCGGTGGGTTCCATGAATTGCGTGATGCGGACATGGCCGATGCGGGTGCCGTTGAGGACGGTGGCGTCGGCGACGCTGACGAGGGGAATGAGCGCCCGTTCGAGGGTCAGGTCGATGGTTTCGTCGGTGGCCGGGCGGTAGATGGTGATGGCCACGGTGGTGCCGGGCTTGCCGCGCAGGCGCGCTACGGCCTTGTCAATGGCGACGTCTTCCAGGGGCTCCTGGTCGATCTTGATGATCTGGTCGCCGTTGATGATGCCGGCCTTGGCGCCAGGCGTGCCGGCGATGGGCGAGACCACGGTGAGCACGCCGTCTTTGACGCTGATGGTCACGCCGATGCCGCCGAATTCGCCCTCGGTGTCCTCCATGAGCGACTGAAAGTCGGTCGGTGGCAGGAAAGCGCTGTAGGGATCGAGCTTGCTGGTCATGCCTTCCATGGCGCCGCGGATGAGCTCCTGGTAGTCCACTTTGTCGATATCGACATAGTTTTTACGGATGATCTGCATGACCTCCATAAGGGTGTCGATATGCTGGAAGACCTCGTCTGCGCCGGTTTTTTCCGCCTCGTTGCTGAAGACCCGATAGCCGATGCAGGCGTTGATGGCCAGAACGAGCGAGAGGATGGTCAGGCAGGCTTTGCTTCGTTGCATGATGGGCACCCGTGGTTGGAGGGCCGGCCACGCCGCTTGGCGGCGCGGCCGGGAGACTGGCGCGCTTAGGCGTCGGGATAGATTTTGCTTTGCAGATATGCGGGCAGGGCGGCGATGGCGATGCGTTCCTGGGTCATGGTGTCGCGGTCGCGGACCGTGACGGCCTGGTCATTGGCGGTGTCGAAATCGACCGTGACGCAGTACGGCGTGCCGACTTCGTCCTGGCGGCGATAGCGTTTGCCGATGCTGCCGCTGTCGTCGTAATTGGCGCGGTATTGCTTGCGCAGGTTGCGGAAGAGCGCCGAGGCGCTTTCTTCGAGTTTCTTGCTCAAGGGCAGCACGGCGATCTGCACGGGTGCGACTTTGGCCGGGAGACGGAGGACGACGCGGACGTCCTCGTCCATGCCTTCCTTCTGGGTGTCGGCCTTATCTTCGTCATAGCCGTTGCAGAGCAGCATCAGGCAGATGCGGTCGAGGCCGCAGGATGTTTCGACCACGGTGGGGAAGAAGCTCTCCTTGCTGTCCTGGTCGTAGTACTTGCAGTCTTTTTCCTGCTTGGAGAATTCGCAGTGGCGGGACATGTCCCAGGTGCCGCGGTGATGCACGCCTTCAATCTCGCCCCAGCCGAAGGGGAATTCGAATTCGATGTCGAGGGCGGCCTTGGCGTAGTGCGCCAGCTTGTCATGCCAGTGGATGCGCAACTTGTTTTCGGGAATGCCGAGGACCTTCGTGTAGAAGTTCCAGCGTTCTTTGTGCCAGTAGTCGAACCACTGCATGGAGTCTTCGTCGCGGCAGAAGAATTCCATTTCCATCTGCATGAACTCGCGGCTGCGGAAGGTGAAGAAGCGCGGGTTGATTTCGTTGCGGAAGGCCTTGCCGGTCTGGGCAATGCCGAAGGGCAGCTTTTGGCGGGTGGCGATGCGCACGGTATTGAAGTCGACGAAGATAGGCTGGCAGGTCTCGGCGCGCAACCAAGCGGCGTGCTCTTCATCAAAGACGGGGCCGACGAAGGTCTTCATCATCAGGTTGAATTCACGCGGCTCAGTCAACTTGGTCGAACCGCAGTTCGGGCAGACGCCGGGATTTTCCAGCTGGTCGACGCGGTAGCGTTTTTTGCATTCGAGGCAGTCGGTCATGGAGTCGGAGAACTGCGCCAGGTGGCCGGATGCGCGCCACACTTCGGGATGGCAGATGA
>JAQWBY010000252.1 GCA_028706165.1 Lentisphaeria bacterium
TTGCAGCCACTCCCCGTTTTATTTTTTCACCGCGTTACGGACAATCACCATGCCGCCGGTCGGACCGGGTATCGCACCCTTGACCAGCAACAGATTCTTTTCCGGACGAACTTCAACCACCAGGAGATTCTGCACGGTACAACGCTCATTGCCCATGTGCCCCGGCATCTTCCGACCCTTGTAGACTTTGCCAGGAGCCGCACACATACCGATGGAACCCGTCCGGCGAGTCCAAGCACCGCCATGGCTGGCGCGACCGCCAGCAAAGTTGTAGCGGCGCACCACACCGGCAAAGCCCTTGCCCTTGCTCTGGCCAACCACGTCAACAAACTCGTTGGCGGCAAAGATGTCCGCGGAGAGCTTGTCGCCAATGGCGCAGGTCGGGTCCGCATCCATGCGCATTTCGCGGATGACTGCCGGGGGATTCTCAGCCAGATCGGCCTTCTTCAAGTGCCCCAGCACCGCTTTGCTCACATTCTTCACCTTACGGGAACCGAAGCCCAGCTGGACGGCGCTGTAGCCGTCCTTGGCCTGTGTCCGCAAGTCAAGTACCGGGCAGGGCCCCAGCTCAATCGCTGTGACCGGGACCATCACGCCCGTTTCCGTGTAAACATGGGTCATACCCAGTTTTTTTCCTAATAAGCCTTTTTTCATGCTGCGCCTCCCCGTCATATCTTGATGATGATGTCAACACCAGCAGGAAGATTGAGCTTCTTGAGCTCGTCAACTGTCCGGCTGCTCGGGTCGATGATATCCAGCACGCGCTTATGGGTGCGGATCTCAAATTGGTCCATCGACTTCTTGTCAACATGGGGAGAACGATTCACGGTAAAGCGCTCAATCCGCGTTGGCAGCGGTATCGGCCCGGCGATCTGGGCGCCCGTCCGCTTGACCGTATTAACGATCTCCGCGGTGGACTGATCCAGGATCGTATGTTCAAACGCCTGGAGTCTGATGCGAATGGTTTGCTTGTTTGCCATAGTAATGTCAAACCTCAATTTACTGCTTCAATCACTTATGCTTCCGTAGACAGAGCGCATACTGCGACGGCTCGGCCACCACATCGCCACGGCCCCCGCTCAGCGAGCGCAGAGACGACGCGTAACCAAACAACTCGGCCAACGGAACCAACGCGACAATTCGAGCCACCCCAAGTGCCAACGAGTCAACTTCAGTGACGCGACCCCGCCGAGCCGTCAGATCGGCAATCACGACACCTAGATGATCCTGAGGCGTACTCACCTCCAACAACATGACCGGTTCCATTTCGACCCGACCAGCCTCGCCTATTGCATCTGACAAGGCCAACCGGGCAACATTGAGAAACGCCAGCTCAGACAGGTCGCTTGCATCGTACGACAAGTCCTCGACTCGGACATGCATATCTGTCAGCGGATGCCCTTCACAGACATCCGCAGCCAAAACATCACGCAGCCCCTGAACAAGAGCTTCGCGGCAGGTCCCTGGCAACGCCTCTGCGGCATTGCCCGGTTCCAACTGCAGGCCGCTGCCTCGCGGCAAGGCGGCCACTCTCACTTTCACTGCTGCCCACAGGACTCGACCATCACCCAGACGCTTCTCGAAGCGCCTCTCGACGCAAGCATCACCGGCAATGGTGTCCCGGTATTCAACGCGGGGATTCCCAGCTTTCGCCGCTATCCCATATTCTGAACGGAGCCGATCCAGAAAGACATCCAAGTGAAGTTCACCCATCCCGGATAGTGTCCACTGGCCCGGTCCCGGACCTTCTTTCTTTCGTATCGTCGGGTCTTCCAGGCACATCTGCTGCAAAGCAGCTGCCAAGCCCTGTCTATCACTCTCGCAGCTTCCTTCCAGCGCCATGCTCACCACGGGTTCGGGAAAGCATATCCGCCGCAATTCCACCGCAGCGTCCGGACTGCACAGCGTGTCGCCGGTGACGACGTCATCACCAATGCCTCGCAATGCAACAATGTCTCCGGCCACCGCTTCGGCAATATTCTCGCAGAGATCAGCGCGCACACGGAAGACCTCTTCAGCCACCGCTTCCTTGCCGCTGCGGACATTGCGTAAAACCAACCCGGGCCTGACTTGCCCGGAATATACCCGGACGTAGCTCAGCCGGCCCAGACCATAACTGTCATTGACGACCTTGAAGACCATCAGACTCGTCGCTGAGCCCGACAAAGCCCCGCTCAACAACTCGGGTGCCGGTCGCTCTGCCGGTGAGGGCAGATAATCACAGATCGCATCCAAGAGACACGTCACCCCGATATTCCGCAGGGAACTCCCACAGAACACCGGCATGATACTGCAGGCCAGCACGGCCCGTCGCAAGGCAGCTTTCAGGCTCTCTTCGTCCGGCACTTGATCCGCGAGATAATCGCGGAGAATGCCGTCGTCAACTTCAGCCAGACATTCTATCAAATAGCTGCGGGCGGCGCGGACTTCCTCATCGCCCGAAAAATCATTCAACTCGGCCAGCACTTCGTTGCCCGGCCCAAAGGCGCGACCACTGATGACATCGACCACACCGCGAAAAGCTTCTTCAGCCCCTAGCGGCACTTGCACCGGCAGCGCCGTAATGCGAAAACGCTCACTAATCTGCCGCACGACGCCTCGGTAATCGGCCCCGATACGGTCCATTTTGTTCACAAAGGCTATTCCCGGCACTCCATTCTTGCGTGCACAGCGCCAGACTGTTTCCGACTGGGCCTGCACACCGCGAACCGCGCAGAAAACGGCAACGGCACCGTCGAGTACCCGCAGGGTCCGTTCGACCTCTGCCGTAAAATCAATGTGGCCGGGAGTGTCGATCACATTCAACTGGCACTCCCGCCACTGACAACTTACCGCCGCACTAATGATGCTGATGCCACGCTCGCGTTCCTGACTAAGCCAGTCCGTCACAGTCGTGCCGTCCTGGACATCGCCCATGTAGCGCAACGCGCCGCAATCAAACAATATCCGCTCGGTCAATGTCGTCTTGCCGGCGTCAATGTGGGCAATGACGCCGACATTGCGTAGCCTTGAGGCGGAAGTATCCGCGGGTCCTGCAGCTGCGGGCTCGCTCATAACCTGCGCCTCCAAAAATCAAAAAAACAGTCGCAGGCAATCACTTACCAGCGGTAATGCGCAAAAGCCTTGTTGGCGTTGGCCATCTTGTGCGTGTCATCACGCTTCTTGACGGCGTTGCCGGTGTTGTCAAAAGCGTCAAGCAACTCGCCGGCGAGGGCCCGGGCCATGGGCATGCCCTTGCGAGCGCGAGCATAGCCGACAATCCAACGCAAGGCGACGGCGGTCTGACGCTCCGTCGGCACTTCCAGCGGAACCTGGTAGGTCGCACCACCAACACGGCGGCTCTTCACTTCCAAACGCGGCTTGACATTTTCTAGAGCTTGTTGCATTACTTCCAGCGGATCAGCATCTTTTTTGCGCTCTTTAATGCTCGTCATCGCGTCGTAGACAATGCCCTGGGCGACGGACTTCTTGCCGCGCTCCATAACGGCGTTAATCAGCCGGGCGACGAGCTCGCTGTTGTAACAAATATCCGGCGTGACCGGACGCTTCTCTGCTTTACGTCTTCTCATGCTTGCTTATCCTGCCTCTGTGAACTACCCGTGCACCGATTATTTCTTGCCTTTGGCCGTTGCGGGAGCACCGGCTTTCGGACGCTTCGTGCCGTACTTCGACCGACCCTGACGGCGTTTCTCAATGCCCAGGGTGTCCAGCGAACCACGGACCACGTGGTAACGCACACCAGGAAGGTCGCGAACACGACCACCACGCACTAGAACCACGCTGTGTTCCTGAAGATTGTGACCTTCGCCACCAATGTAGGCCGTGACTTCCTGACCGTTGGTCAGGCGCACACGGGCAATCTTGCGCAAAGCCGAGTTCGGCTTCTTCGGTGTACGGGTCGTCACTTGCAGGCAGACGCCACGGCGCTGGGGGCACTGAGCCAAGGCCCTGACACTGCTCTTCCGGGGCTTCACACTACGGCCATTTCTAACCAATTGATTAATCGTCGGCATCAGTTCTTTCCTAGAAAGTTTGTACCATGAAAAAAAAACGAATAACTAATGTACTACCAACCAAGACATTGTCAAACCACCGCCGGGCTTTTGGCCCGTCGGTGGTACTAACCGAAACCGGCTGCGCTGGCGGCCGGCTCCGACAATCGGCTTAGAGGTCCAGAAAGCCGCGGAGACCGGCGAGATTTTCCTTTGCCTTGGCTTCCTTCTCGCTGGCTTCGGAGATCACGCCCTCCTCGTCCTCGTCCTCAGGCACGTTGAAGCCCAGCTTGACATTCTGAACGGTGTGATAGCCCGTGCCAGCGGGGATGAGATGGCCCATGATGACGTTTTCCTTGAAACCGCGCAGATGATCCACCCGGCCCAGAGTGGCCGCCTCGGTAAGCACACGCGTGGTATCCTGGAAGGACGCCGCCGAGATAAAGCTCTCGGTTGCCAGCGACGCCTTGGTGATGCCCAGCAGCATCTGCTGCGCCTCAGCCTGGATGCCGCCTTCTTCGAGCACGCGGCGGTTCTCCTCCTGGAACTCGCGCTTGTCCACGGACTCGCCGAAGAGAAAACGCGTCTGGCCAGGATCGGTAATACGCACCTTGCGCATCATCTGGCGCACGATGATCTCAATGTGCTTGTCATTGATCTCAACGCCCTGCAGACGGTAGACCTGCTGGACCTCGTTCACCAGGTACTCCTGCAGTTCCTGCGGACCGCAGATGTCAAGCATTTCATGCAAGACCACAGTGCCGTCCGTAAGGGGCGAGCCCTTGCGCACGAAGTCGCCGTTGAAGACGATAATCCGCTTGCCAGGGGGAATGAGGTGGTCCTGGCTACTACCACTTTCCAGATCGCGAATGCGAATGTTGCGGCGCCCTTTCACCGGCTTGTCCAACTCCACCGTGCCGTCAATCTTGGCGATTTCAGCGGCTTCCTTGGGCCGACGGGCTTCAAAAAGCTCGGCAACACGGGGCAGACCACCAGTGATATCTTTGGTACGCGTGCTTTGCCGCGGCGTCTTGGCCAGCACTTCACCTGCGTCGACCCGGGCTTTCTCGGCAACCATAATATGTGCGCCGGCCGGCAGACTGTAGGAGTCGATCACGGCCGATTCATCGCCGCTCTTGGCGCCTTCACCGACGATCACCAGGGTCGGGTGCACGTCATCACTGTGCTCCATGACGATGGTTTCTTCCTTGCCACTGGTGCCGCTGATCTCGCGGCGCATCGTAATACCCTCAGTCAAGTCGCGGTATTCAATACGGCCGCCGATCTTGGTGATGATGGGCACGTTGTAGGGGTCCCATTCCACAAAGCGTTCGCCGATTTCGACGCTGTCGCCGTCGTTCTTGCGCAGCGTCGCGCCGGGAACCAGCTCGTAGCTTTCCTGCTCAATGCCGTCCTTGTTCTCAATGATGACACGGCCATTTTTGTTCAGGACGATGTAGTTGCCATCCTTGGTCTGCACCGGGTGGGCTTCCTGGAAACGCAGGATACCGCTGTGCTGGGCCTCGTAGAAGAACTGGTTGAAGGACGCCGATGCCGTACCGCCGTAGTGGAAGGTACGCATGGTCAGCTGGGTACCAGGCTCGCCGATGGACTGCGCGGCGATGATGCCCAGGGGGTCGCCCATGTTCGGTAGATCGCCTGTGGCCAGATTCCGGCCGTAGCACTTGCAACAGACGCCGCGATCGCTCTCACAGGTCAGCACCGAGCGGATATGCACCTTCTCAATGCCCATCTGGACAATCCGCTTGGCGATGCTCGCCGTGATCTCCTCACCGGCGCCAACCAGCACGGTGCGGCTGACCGGGTC
>JAQWBY010000253.1 GCA_028706165.1 Lentisphaeria bacterium
TCGTCAATCCGTGTCGGGTGCTGGATTAAGGCGAGCAGGATCCGGAGCTCTTTGAACGTGCTACTGAGAAGATCATCCATGAATGGGACTACCTGCCAGACGGGCTAGTGCTGCAAAGCGGCGGGAAGAAGGCCATCGCGCCGCTGCGGGCTGTGATCAGGACCCCATGACGGCCTCGCCGAAGAGCGAATTGGCCGTCGTGCGGGTGATGGTGACTTTCACCAGGTCGCCGGGTTTGATGCCCGGCACGGGAACGAAATTGCAGACCTTGTTGAGGTCGGTGCGACCGGTCCAGCGCTCGGCGTTGCGCTTGCTGACGCCTTCGACAAGGACGTCGAGCACGCGGCCGCGAAAGCGCTCGTTACGGCGGGCCGACCCGGCCGCCAGGTCGTCGAGGAGAAGCTGGTTACGCTGGCGCTTGACCTCATCGGGCACGTCGTCGGGATAGTCCTTGGCGGCCTTGGTGCCGCTGCGCGGCGAATAGCGGAAGATGTAGGCCATGTCGAAATCGACCTGGGCCATGAGACTGCGGGTCTGCGCGAAGTCGTCGTCGCTTTCCGTGGGGAAGCCGACAATGACGTCGGTGGAGAAAGCCTGTTCGGGGAGTCGGCTGCGGATGGCCGCGATGCGTTCGCAGTACTCTTCAGCGGTATAGGAGCGACGCATGAGCTTAAGAATGCGATTGGATCCGGCCTGCACGGGAATATGAAAGGCCTTGCAGACTTTCGGCAGGCTGCAGATCGCATCTATGAAGTGATCGTTCATGAAGCGCACGTGGGGCGAGGTGAAGCGGATGCGCGCCAGGCCGGGGATGTCGTTCAGTGCCGCCAGCAGGTCGGCAAAGGGCGAATAGTCCGGGCGGTAGCTGTCGTCCTGCCGTGTTTCGGCGATGCCGTAGGCGGTGATATTCTGGCCGAGGAGGAGGATTTCGCGGGTGCCATTATCGACCAGGCGCCGCACTTCGTCAACGATGTCCTGCTGCGGGCGGCTTTTTTCCCGGCCGCGAGTATGGGGCACGATGCAGTATGAGCAGAACTGGTCGCAGCCGCGCATGACGGACACGAAGGCGCAAATTTGGCCGGGGTGATGGCCGGTGAGTTCCACGAACTGATCGGGCCCCATGGCGATTTCGGCGCTGCGGCCCAGCCGTTGCTGGATGCGGCGGATGCTTTCCGGGACCGTGTGGAGGCGGTCGGTGCCGGTGACAAAATCCAGCTGCGGCAGTTCTTTGAGGAGCGCGTCGCCGTGGTTTTGCGCCATGCAGCCAACCAGGCCGAGGATCAGCCCGGGCTTGTCGCGCTTCAGGCGACGGAGGATGCCGAGCTTGCCGACGACTTTGCGCTCGGCCTGATCGCGAACGCTGCAGGTATTGAAGATGATGATGTCGGCCTCTTCTTCACTGGCGACGGCCTGGTGGCCACTGTTTTCGAGGAGGCAGCTGAGCGCTTCGGAATCGCGCTCGTTCATTTGACAACCGTAGGTTTTGATATGGAACGTGGACATGTTTGGGGCAACACTTGGGGTTATGGAGGAGAGAAACGGGAGACGTGGTGGGGGGAGAGTCCGCTAGCGATCAGCGCGCTACAGCGGAATCCACGGCTCGAAGATGAAGCGTTCGTAGCGGGCGTCGGCGGCGAAGATCGCCTCGGCGTAGTCGTCATGGAACATGAACAGCGTCGGTCCGCGCTGGACGATCTTGTGCGGAAATTGCGGGAAAGTCGGGCTGCAGTTGTACTTGCGGCAGGGCTTGGGACAAGGCGAATCGACGACGATGTACATGCGGCGGGGATCGGCAATGCCGGCCGTGGGGCAGTTCCTGCCCGTGCCCAAGAAGCCCCATGGGTAGTAGAACCCCAAGTCCAGGCCCCAGCCGTCGGCGGGCCGTTTGACGCCTTGGGGGGTGACGTCCATATCGATCTTCTTGACGCCCCAGCTTTTCAGCGTGGCGAGGTAGTCAGGATTACTGAGACTGACATCCTGGTAGGCATTCAGCTGACTGGCGCGCAGCTCATCGACGGGCGTCGTAATGTCGTCCACGTGCATCGGCAAAGGCAAGCCGGGCTTGGTGAAGAGATTCAGCCGGGTCTGTTTGTTGAGGAGGCGGCCAAGCACGGGCTCAAACTGCGGAAAATGCTCCTGGAGCAGCCACAGCACGCCCCAGTCGTTGACGACGACTTCGGCCTGATCCGTGAGCTCGGCGAGTTTTTCCAGGTTGCGTTGCACCTGCTTGAGCTCAGCGTCCGGCAAGTAGCCGCCGGTCACGTAGGTGAAGGCCCATTCCATCTGCCGGCTGTAATAAAATGCCTGCTCGATCTCGCTGGCCGAGGGGATGAGATTGGGACAGAATTCCTGGCCGAAATACAGGCGACTGAAATCCAGGCCGCGTTCCGTGAAGACATTGAGCCAAGTCAGCGCGTTCATATTGCAGATATAGTCGTTGTGATTCGGGTCCGGCGAGAACATGGCCGAACTGACGAAGGACGGTATTTTCTCCAGGTTGATGAAGCGCAGCGCCTCGTCGATCTGGCTGAGCCGGTCGATGTTGGTGAAATAGATTGCCAGTTCCATTACTCGGCCTCCGGGACATGGTAATAGCAGCTTTGCGGGTCAGCGCAAAAGGACGGGCTGTTCACGAGCGCTCGGCAGTATTCCGGCGTGGGATTTTCTGCCGTCATGACGTCGTACACGGTGCTGATGGACTGCATCTTGAAGGAGTCGTTGCCGCGCAGCGGCACCTTGAGGGCATCAACGCCGATATCGCGCAGCTCCTTGATCGCGCAGAGTCCACAGTGGTGATAGATGGCCCGGGTGACCACGCCATCCAATCCGCGCTCGAAATACGGGGTATCCGACACGGGCGCCGGTGGCAGCGGCTCTTTGTTCATGGTCTTGCGGAATTCGTCCAGCGCGGACCCTTCGACGAGCTGGCCATAGGGGTCGTCATGCATGGCTTGAACGACGTCTTTCCAGTTGTCGGGAAAGCGCCGGCTGACCTGCAAATGGCCGTTGAGGACGTCGCCGCAGAGATTGCAGCGGGCGCCGCTGTGGATGGAATGGCAGTTCTCGTCGTTAAAATGACAGCGGTAACCGATGATCATCACCTCAAATTCGAGCTTGAGGTCCTTGAGAGACGTGACCATGCTGCGGACCTCGCGCAAGGTGACTTTGCGGGGAATGACTACGCGCTGGACATTGAAATGGCGGCAGTAAAAACGCACGGCCGCGCTGTTGAAACAGCCGGCGCCCGTGCTGAGGTGCAGCGCCCGGCTGATACCCCAACTCTTGAGCGAGAACATCAGCGCCGGGTCGGCGACGATGTAGCCGTCGGGCTCAAGTTTCTCGACGGTCTCCACCAGTGCCCGCAGGTCGTTGAGGCGCTCGGAGCCATTGTCGTGGGCGTTGAGCGCCAGATTGAAGCGGCAGCCGGCTTTTTTGGCGGCCTGCCGCGCCTCGGTCAGGTCCTCAATCTGCATATAGTTGTAAGACGAGCCCAGCGGCCGGCGATTCGGGCAGACTTCCCAGCCGTACTTCTCCAGCCACGCCCGCGGCACAAAGCCGGCGAAAAATTCTTTGGCGCCGTGCTCGGCGTACTTGGCGATCATTTCGGGCGTATCGGAGCCGCACAATCCGAATGTGATGAACATGGTCGTATTCTCCCTTGTCGTGCCGGTCGCGTCTGGTCCCTTCAGTTCCGGCCGAGCATGCCGGCATTTTTGGGTCGGCCGTGGCATTCTTTGAATGGCTTGCCGCTACCGCAGAAACACGGCGCGTCCATCCTGGCGGCGTGGCGAGAGCCCCTGTTGCTCTGCGGCACGATCACGGTCGAGGGATTGAGCAGCGTCGTGGTAATCATCGGCGAGTCCTCATGCAGGGAGAGCTCGCGCAGACGCTGGATTTTGCGGATCATGGCCTTGGCCAGAACCCGGCGGATCTGCCGCCACGGATCGTAGCGCTCGGTGAAATCAATGATGTCAAAGAAGCGACTGAAGCCGGCCTCCTGGCTGTACATGTCGAACAGCGGATCTTCCAGCGAGCAGAACAAGCGCATGGGCTGCTGCAGCACGAGCACTTTCTCGCAGGCAGAAAGGATTTTCAGATGGTGGTCGGCGCAAAGGAAATGCTCGGCAATGTACAGGACACCGGGGGGGCAGTCGGCCGTGCGGGTGATGAGCGTCGACGGCATGCCGCGGAAGAGCATGACGCGTTTTGGGCCGCCGGCCATGGCGAAAAAGGTCGGAATGTCGCTGGTTTTATTGCTGCTGGTGCAATCCTGGCCGCTCTTGCGCAGTTCCTCCTGCAGGGCCTTGATGGTCACTTCGGCGAAACCGACGACGAGCGCATTGTGCGGGCTCTTCATGATGTCCTGCGCCAACGCGGCAACGCGCTCCTTGTTGCTGCGGTAGGTGAAAGCAGCATAGGGCGCGGCTTTTGCGGGCGTGACGGCCTTGGGCAGCAACGCGCCGCGGCCCCATTTGTCCAACTCGCCGGCGACATAAGGCGAGATGCGGCTGAGGACGCCGCCACAGCGCACGCCGTGCTTGACCAGATTGCCAAGGACGTCGAAGGCCAGTTTTTTCTTCTCGCCGTCTTGGTCGAATGGCTCGGCGGTAGTGGCGTTGAAGATCATGCCAGCGGCCTTGGGCATGCCGCGTTCGTAGAAGAGGAGGCGGTTGTGATACAGGCACATGTCCAGTTCCAGGAAGAACAAGGCCAGGGGCGCCGCCAGCAGTTCGGGCTTGCCGCGAAATGCCGCCGCCAGTACGTAATAGTCAACCATGACAATGGCCGCCTGCAGGCAATCGCTGAGCTTCAGCTGGGAGCTGCCGCACATGAAGCCGGCCGAACGCACCGTGACGCCCGGAAGCGCCGACAGCGCCTTCTCCATACTGCGCACCACCGGACTGGCAATATAAAACGGCGTGATGATGTAACAGCGCCGGCCTTCCAGAAAACGGTAGAGCGCCACAAGCACACTGAGTTCCAACTGCGGGCCGCTGCCCACGGCGGGGATCTTGTCAGCGAGGGCCTGCTGCAGAAACCGCCGTTGGGTGGCGCCGTCAAGGAGCCGCCAGGCGGCAAAGAGCGTCTCGTGGTCTTCAGAGGCAGCCGTGAAGGCATCAGTCCAGGAAATGAATGCCTCGAAGAGCTCGCTCGCCGGTGGCCTCTTCGCCGCCAAATCCCGCAGTTCCTGCCAGCGTTCTAGTATAGCCATGGTGTGTCCCTGTCTAAGCGTTTACGCCGGCTTCCTAGCGCTTCCTGGGCCTGTGCCGGCATTCCGAAAAACATGTCGTCGCAACCATTTGTGATCAGCAGTGGCGCTATGACGCCGTGGCTTCCAGCCACGATAGTTACGGCCACGAAACTGAACCGGGTACTATATCCCTTTTCCGCACAAAGGCCATGCCGTTTTCAACAGCAGGGGTAATAAATTTGTCATTGGTCAGCCATTGAGAATTGAGCTTCAGGCCAAACCAAACGTGCCTGTTTCCCTGGCCGCGAAGCGGCAGAAGCGCTGAAAGCGCGAAACAGTCCAGCCCAGGGCAAGCACGCTGAAAGCGTGCGCCGCCCTGGGTTACACGCCCTCTACGCTCGTGTTCCATTGCTTACCTGGGATTGACATCGGCGGCATGTCTGGCTGCCATTATCAATGGGTGACCCATTACATAAATTTGTCATTGGTCAGCGGCGGCGGGTTACTGGGGAATTATTGTCAGCTTGAGGTAAATGAATGCCATGGCCGCCGCGCCGGGCGCCGTCGTCTTGGTTGTGCGCAGGGAGAGTTCGACAGGGCCGGCCACAGCGATAGCGACTTCG
>JAQWBY010000254.1 GCA_028706165.1 Lentisphaeria bacterium
CGCAAAACCTACCCCCCCTCTCCCCCTTTTCCCTCTTACCAGAAGCCCGTGCCGTCTTTGCAGACCAGTCCGATTTGTTCGGTCGACGCTTTTCTGCCATTATACCACAGCATGACCTTCCCGTTGGCGACACATACCGCCGGTTTATAGCACGCATCGTGGTCCCACCTCTCCGCATCGGGCGCCACGATCGGATTGCCCGGATGCGCTTCCCAATCGCCGGTCCCTGTCCGCGAGCGCCCCAGACAAATCGTCGCCCGCGAGTGGCTTTCAAAGCCGATATAGAACATGTAGTAGTACCCGCCATCCTTGCTGACCTGTGCCGCCGTCACCTTGATCAGCTTGCCCCCCGGCACATCTTCTGCTCGGAAAACTGGGCCAGCAAACGGCATTTCCCAGCTCAGCCCATCACGGCTTTCCGCATAGCCGATCGCATCCGGTTCGTAATACGCTCCGGGGTTATTCATGCCGGAGTACCACATCTTATACCGCCCCGCCTCAGCATCGTAGATGACATGCGGACACATCACGCCGTGGCCCTGCCACGCGCCATCCGGCGAAAACATGAACTCCGGAATCTTCTTCCAGTGAATACCGTTGTCACTCTCCGCGGCAAAAATGCACGCGTGCTTCGGCGCATTTCGGTCCGGCCCCTGCCCCGAGTAGTACATCCGGTAGCGCCCATCGGGCAGCGCGATCACGCAGGCGCGATTGATACGAAACTCACGCAGGTCCTGCCGCGGCGACGCCCCCAACACAATCCGCGGCTCCGACCACTGTATGCCGTCATCACTTTCCACCAGCGCTATCGCATTCTGCGGCCGCCAACTCAAGTACATCCGAAAACGCTTCGCCGCCCCGCCGCACTCAAGGATAAATGGATCGAATATCGTGCCCCACTTATCAGCGGCTATCACCGGATTGCCCGGAAACTTACACCACACTTGCGACATTCTGCTGTTCCTTCTCAATTCATCGCAACGACAACTCATCCGGCCCCACCCTCAAAACGCCCCATGAATATAACGGACCCCTACCATTGAACAAGGCTACGTCCCCAGCCAGCAGCCATCTCCCCCAGGGACCGCCGCCGTCCCGGCTGCATCCATCCTGGGACCGCCGCCGTCCCGGCGGCATCCATCCTGGGACCGCCGCCGTCCCGGCGGCATCCATCCTGGGACCGCCGCCGTCCCCGGCCGCCATCATGCCGTGGCCATGCGTTCGGTGATGCGGCAAAGCCGTGCGGGCATAGGAGTGCGTAGGCGCCAGACAATGCTAATGGGCCGCGATCCCTCGTGGCTGACAATATCGGCGGGGCCCAAAAAGCAATAGCTCGAGGTCTCGCCGTCGGTTTTTTTATTTTCGCGCACAAACAGAAGCACCGTGCTGCCGCCCTGGAGATAGCGCTGGCCAGTAGGCGAGTCCGCGCTGGTGGTACTTTGGGATTGCCAATGGAACAGATCTTCGCAGATGGCGTAGTCCTGATACATCGTCGTGGGCGAATAATGCTTTTCGGATTTTTGGAGTGTCACCAGCAGGATATCCGTGTTGATGTCCGGCAGGTACTTCACCCCTTCGCGCATATCCGGTGTGGCGCTCATACTCCAATTGCCGAGTGCCACGAGGATGTCATTGCGGCTGTAATTCGCATGTAACTCAAGTGGGCACGCATAGGGCAAGGTGGGCTTAGCAGTCACCAAGTCCGTACGCTCTTCGAGAATACCGAGGACCTCAAGTAATTCACGAAAACAGGCCTCGTTGGCTTTCAGGCGGGCGATGCTCTCCGACAAGCTGCCAATGCCCGATTGCGTAGTCCAAAGGCTAAAATGAAGCATGGTCAGCAGACGCGTCTCGTCTTCGCTCAGCCGCGACAGCCGTTCGGCCGGCGCCATCAGGAGCTCCCGCAGGCAGCGCAGCTGCGTCGCCGAATTCATGTGGAGAAGGCGCAAGATGCCCCGGCGCAATGCCTCTTCATCAGGTGCCTGAAAATCGTCGCGACGCCCCGCAAGCTGGCACAGTCGGGCAAAAAAAACCTTTTTATAGACGGCATTGAGCCCGAGCTGGTAATAGTCAATGAAGTGAGCCAAGCTGAGCTCCAGGCCTGTTTCGTCCTCAAAGTGCCTGATGCGCTGGATCAGCATGGCCTGCTGCGCATGGGCGATGTTGTTCTTGATGTTCTCGAGTATGTATCCCTGCGCCTCTTTTTCCAGGGAAATATGGCAACCCGCCGGGAGCCGCGGAAAACCCCGCGCAATCTCGTCCGCAACACCCTTGCCCGTTGTCCCCAGTAAGGCCCGGAAACGCGACTCAAAATTGAAATTACGGTGGGCGTTACCGACGAAGTCCAGTACGGTCAGGCATTCTTTGTAGACTGTGCATTGCCTGGCTGGATCCCATTCGTCGTGAGTCCGCAAGCCACGGCCGAGCTGCTGCAGGAAAACGGTCAGACTTTCGGTCGGCCGGAGAAACAACACGGTGTCAACAGACGGTATGTCGACCCCTTCGTTGTAGAGATCAACCACGCAGATGATGTTGATCTCCCGCCCCTCCAGACGCTTAATTGCCGTGTTGCGGTCAGTCTGGGGGCTATCCGCGTCCAAAACCTCCGACCGCAGCCCCTGACTGACAAAATATCCATGCATGAATCTGGCGTGTCTTTGGCTGACACAAAAACACAGGCAGCGCGAGGCGGCTATGTCCTGCAGCAGTTCTTGCATTTTGTCCAGCACCAACGCGGCCCGTTGGGTGTTTCCGCAGAACATATTCTCCAGCTCGGCCGTGTCGTAACCGCCCCGGGTCCACTTCATGCGGCTCAAGTCGGCCGTATCAGTTATGCCAAAATAATGAAACGGCACCAGCAATTTACGGTTGATGGCGTCCGGCAGGCGGATTTCCGCGGCGATGCGGTTGTCAAAGTAGCTCAATATATCCAAGCCGTCATGCCGCTCCGGTGTCGCCGTCAAGCCCAGCAGGACCTTCGGCTGGAAATGCGCCAACAGGCGCTGATAGCTGGCCGCCGCTGCGTGATGAAATTCATCCACGACGATGTAATCGTAGTAATCAGCCGGCAGTTTCTCGCAAAGCCCCTGCGAATTGAGGCTCTGTATGGACACAAACAGCTGCTGGTACGCCGTGGTCTGCGCCTGACCAACCAGCAATTCACCAAAATTCTGGTCGCGCAAAACCATGCGGAACTTCGCTCGGCACTGCACCAGGATTTCCTCGCGGTGGGCCACGAAAAGAAATTTGGCTGCGGGTGCTTCTCGCCGCAGGCGCCGAAAATCAAATGCCGCGATCATGGTCTTGCCCGTGCCCGTGGCAGCCACGACCAGATTGCGGGTGCGATGGTGCACGATGCGCTCCGCCCAAAGCTGATCCAGTATTTCCTGTTGATAGTCGTAGATTTCCACATCGAGCATCGGCAACACGCTCTCACGGTCCTGCTGGCCGCCGCCACGCTCCATCACCAGCGCCTGCGACAACTTGTCCCGCGAGCTGGCGTCGTAGCAGTCAAATTCATGGCTGTGCTGATAGGTCTCAAAGGTCGCCTCAATCTTCTCCCATAAATACGGTGATTCATATTGGCTGATCTTCAGGTTCCACTCTAAGCCGCTGGTTAATGCCGGATTCGAAATGTTGGACGAGCCGATATACGCCGCGCCAAAACCACTGCGACGATGAAATATGTAGGACTTGGCGTGCAGTCGCGTCCGCTTGTTGTCGTAAGACACACGCAATTCCGTGTTGGGCAAGGCCATCAGCGCATCAATCGCCGCCAGGTCCGTGGCCCCAAGATAACTCGTGGTGATGACCCGCAAGCGCTTGCCGTCATGCGTCGCCTCCTGCAAAACCGGCAGCAACAGCCGCAAGCCAGTCCATTTGATGAAGGAACACAGGATGTCAATGCTGTCCGCAGATTGTATCTCTTTCTTGAGCTCGGACTCCAAGGTCAGGTCCGAACTCGTACCCGTAAACAGCGCGGCATTGGCCAAAGGCGTATTCGGACGGCTTAAGAGGCGCTTGGCCGGATCACGTATCATCAGCAGGTACATCAGATTGTCCAGGAGCTGATCGGCCCCAATGGGATCACCGGCGCCCTCTTTCGCCAGCAGCGCCAGTACTTGATTGCACAGCCGCGCCTGCTGCTGAAATTTGTCCGTACCCGTCATGCCGACCAGCGTTCCCGCAAGGACTTTTGTCACATGCAGCGCCAGCGTAAATGCGCTTTCTTCAGTATCCAGCTGTTGCCGCTCTACCTCAAAATGCCGCGGCAGCGCCGCCAACTGCTCCGCCAAAGCGCGGGTGATGACGCTCTCATAAAGTCCATGCTCGAGCTTCTGCTTTTCCATCAACTCACGTCCTCTCTCTCAAGCCGTTGGCCCACAATGCCAACGCCGATTTCGATCCGCTCAGCCACCCGCCTGCGTAAATTCTCCCTGCAGCTTCGCAGCCGAAACCTCTGCGAAGCCATGAGCCCGCTGATACTTTCAGGCTATGCGCCCTTCTCCTTGGGGGCCACTTAAGTTAGCTCCTCAAATAGCCCCCGAACGGTCACACGCAAACGTTCTATTCTGGTGCGAGCGTCTCGCCCGCACAATCGCACGCCTGTCAAACCCTGCCCAATCACGTCTCGCCTCCGTTGCCCGCACAATCGCGCGGCCCGTCACCCCTGCCCCAAAAAGTCCCGCCCGTACCGTCCTGCACCGTCGCATGACCTGTCAAACCTCAATTCACGGTGTCACCGGCGACCGCCTTCCTAATATCACACCGGCACCATTTCGATCGTGGTGCGGGCGGTCCCCGCCCGCACAATCGCGCGCCCGTCAAGCTCAATTCACGGTGTCACCGGCACCCGCCTCCCGATGATCACGCCGGGACCTTTTCGATTGTGGTGCGGGCGGTCCCCGCCCGCACAGTCGCATGGCCTCGCCAGCCGTACTCTCCCACGTCCGTATCCCGCCCGAGGCGCGCCTGTCCCCCCTCTTGAAAATCCACACGGCCTCCCCGCCAACGGTCAAAACGTCGACACTCCGCAGGCTTTTGGGAGCCATTTGGAGGCGATGGTCACCGTTGCGCACGAATAGACGGCCTGCAGGAAATTGACTCGGTCCTTTTCGGTGAAGCCCGTTTGGGCAATCAGTGTTTCCCGGAGTGGGTGGTGGCTTTGGATGAGGTATTCATTGCGCCGGTGGAGTCTTTCCAGAAGCTCAATAGCTGGCAGGCGGTCGAATTTACCGGCTTGGCCGCGGTTGCATTCTTTGCAGGCTAGGACCAGATTGGCCACGCCGTCAATGGCCTTGCCTTCGGCACAATACTTCAGCTTATGCGGGAAGAAGTGGTCCACATCGACCTCGTTGACTTGGTCATTGCTGACCGTGATATCGCGGAAGCAATAGAAGCACTTGCCTTTCTGGTAGCCGTTCAGAGCAGTTCGGGCCGACGTGACCGGAATCCTCTCCTGCGAGCCTGAATGCACAAGCAAGTTCTGGCTGTCGGGGTCGTGCTGGACACTGAGCACTTTGGCCGGCAGCTGCAGGTTCCAGGCTGTTTCCACCAGCCGCCAGCGCGATTCGGTCTCGTTATATAAATCCGTGAACATCGGCGATTCGCTCAGCCGGTAAAAATCGTCGGTGAGGCGAATGCCCTTGTTTTGTTTTCGTTCATCGATAAAAAACCGGTGTGGTATTTCGTCGCCATGGACATTGTGAAAGGCGTCAATCACATTTTGGAAACCCAGGCTGACGGTTTGCTCAATCAGCTGTGTCTGCGACAGTTCATTTCTATTGAAGGCCCGGCAAGCATCCAGAA
>JAQWBY010000255.1 GCA_028706165.1 Lentisphaeria bacterium
AATGGGTGACCGGTTACCGCCGCATCCGGCTGAAAATACCGGTTGGCATACCAAATGTGCGAAATGTTCTTATATTACCCAGAGCGCGGTTGCCTGCGGGTGTTCGTGCTTTTATTCACTCTCTTGTAGAAACCAGCGGTGACGCAGACTCGATATAAGGACTGACAGGCATGATCAGCTATGATTTCAAGGGGCAGACGGCGGTAGTCACGGGCGGCACTCGCGGCATTGGTGCGGCCATCAGCATGGCACTGCTCAAAGCCGGAGCGAACGTGGTGGCAGTGTATGGTGGCAATCGCGAGGCCGCCGAGGCCTATGCGGCTCAGTCGGGCGATGCGGCCGACCGTCTGCAGCTGGCTTGCTGCGATGTGGCCGACTATGCGCAAGCTGAGGCGTTTTTCGCCAATTTTGATCAGGGGCACGACCGTCTGGATATTTTGGTGAACAGCGCCGGTATTCGCCAGGACGGCGTGGTGGCCATGCTGCCAGAGGATGCCTGGCGCAAAGTCATTGACGTGAATCTGACGGGTACTTACGTGATGAGCAAGCTGGCGGTACAGCGGATGCTGCGGAACCGCTATGGGCGCATCATCGGCATCACCTCGCCCTCGGGGCGCATCGGTTTCGAGGGCCAGGCCAACTACGCGGCGTCCAAGGCGGGTCAGGTCGCTTTCATCAAGTCGTTAAGCAAGGAAGTAGCCAAACGCAAAATCACGGCCAACTGCGTGTCGCCAGGCTTTATCGATACGGACTTTATTGCTGCGTTGTCGCCGGAACAGCTGGCGGCCTACAAGGCGATGGTGCCGCAGAAGCGCTTCGGTCGTGCCGAGGAGATTGCCAACGCGGTGTTGTTTTTGGCCAGTGAGGAATCCGAGTACATCACGGGCACGGTGCTGGAGGTTGCCGGTGGACTGTGAGGTCGCGGCGACTCTGCCAGCACCGGCCGTCGCCGGTGGCTTTTTTGACGCGAAAGTGAGCAATGCGTGAGTAGACTGGTTGCGTAACTGGCTGGAGGGCCGATGCTGGTCCCACACAAACAACAACGTGGTCCTAGCGGGCTGCTGCTGCTGCTGCTGCTGATATGTGTCCTGTTGCTGGGCTTGTGGGTCGTGCAGCGGCCGGCGACGGACAAGGTGCACGCCGGCCGTGATGATACACCGGAAATCAGCGCCCGGCCGCCCAGCGCGGCATCCGCGCCAGGCCGCGCCACGCTGCCGGTGGCCGGCTCCGAACGAGATAAAGCCGCTGCGCTTAGGCCAGCCGCCGGTTCTGCCAATACCTCCGGTACTGTACCGGCCAGCCACAATGGCTCCGGCCGTGGTCACCACGGGCTGTTTCAGGTCACTGAAATGCGGCCGGACTGCACGCTGTTCAGCTTCACCACCGATGCCTACGACATCAGCGAACTTGAGCGCGCTGATGGCCGTTTTGCTCGGGTTCGCAGTGCGACGGGCTGGCCCCTGGCGCTGCGCGGCAAGCCCGAACTGCCGGTGTATCGGGTGGACTTGCTGTTGCCAGAACGTGGCGATTACGAGCTGCAGCTGCTTGCCAGCGAGTATGTGGACATTCCCTGCCTGCCCCCTGTGCCGTCTTGCGGGTTGTTGTTGCGTTCGGCTGCGCCGTTCGAGTGTGCGCCGGATCCAGCGATTTATGGCGGCGCGGCGCCTTTTCCGGCGCAGGCCTTGACGGAAGTGCAGACCTACCGGCTGCGTGGCGCGGCGGGCTTGGCGGCGCAGGTCGCGCCTTTCCAATATTTACCTGATGCGGGGGTGTTGCGCGTATATACCCGCTTGGACATGGCTTTGCGCTGCGCCGGAAGCCGCGCGGAAGACTATCCCGTGCTCAGTGACGAGTCGCAATACGCCCAGCTGCAGAGCGACGCGTTCATCAATGCCGGACTGCTGCGGACGGCGCCGGCGAGCGTCGGGACGATTCTTATGTTGTGTCCCGATGCGTGGACGGATGCCGTGGTGGATTTTGTGACGTGGAAGGAACGGGTGGGCTATCGGGTGTTGGTGTCAGGCTATCCGACTGACACGGGTGCGGGCGCTGCGGCGGTCAAAGCCCATGTTCAGAGTGCATACGAGAACGATGCAGTCAGTCACGTCCTGCTCTGCGGTGACGAGAAAGACCTGCCGCCATACGAGCGATCCACGCATGTCAGCAATCCCGAGGCGTATCCTCCCACCACGGACATCCCTTACGCGTGGGTCGATGGCGACGATATCTACGCCGACCTGTTTTTGTCGCGGCTATCTGCCAGTAGCAGCGCTGAGCTCGGCCAGATATTGACTAAACTTCGCCGCTACGAAGAGCAGGCGACCCTGGCCGACGAGCACGCGGGGCGCGCACTATTCATGGCCAGCGACGCCAGTGGTAGCGAGGGCATTTCGTTGAACAAAAAGGACTGGGCCTTTCTGAATGAATATCGGCAGACGCTGATTGCTGCCGGCTGCATCAGTGCCGACAGCCCGACCCTGTACGACCCCGGGGCACAAGCCAGCACGCTCATTGCCCATCTTAACGACGGGGTCGGCCTCATGTATTATCTCGGGCACGGGCAGAATACGACTTTTTCGACGACGGGTTTCAGCAGTGCGCAGGCCAAGGCGCTGAGCAATGGCCGGGCGCTGCCGCTGATTGTGACGCCAGTATGTAACAACGGCAATTTTGCCTACCCCAGCGACTGTCTGGCCGAGGCGTTTTTCAAGGCCACGGATGGCGGCGGCGAGCGACACGGCGCGGCGGCGGTCATTGCCTCGACCAGCGAGACCTACTGGAATCCCCCCATCTATCTGCTGCAGGAAATCACTGACCGCGTTGTTGCCGCTATGAGTGCAGAGCGATTGCAGAGCATGGGCGCCTACAGCTGGGCCGGCATCTTTGCGGGCGTTGGTTATGCGGCAATAAGTAGCATTCCCGATGAGTTCGCAGGCGTTGATGCCCCTGCTGAGTATTTTGCCAAGCAGATGCATGTCTTTGGCGATGCGTCGCAGGTGGCGCGTCTGCGGCAGCTGGTGCCCATGACGGTGTCCCACGTTGTCGCGGCCGCCGCCGATGGCGCCGAGCTGCTGACCGTGTCCGTGACGGTCGCTGGCAACGCCGCGGCCCTGGCTGGCGCGGCAGTGTGCGTGCAGGCGACCGACGGTGCGCGACTGGCAGCTGGTCGGACCAATGCCGAGGGCATCGTTACCTTGCGGATAGACGGCGACTACAATACCGTGAGCCTGTCGGTGCTGGACGCAGCCGCTCCCTTTTATCTCAGCGACATCAGCCTGGGGCCGATGCTGCTGACGCCACAGGTGCAACTCCCCAGCGGCTGGCCGGCGACAGTCGCGCTGGAGCTTAGTTCTGGCGCCGCCGAGTGGTCGCTGGCCTCGGGGGCCCTCCCGGAGGGTATCGTCCTGGCTGCTGACGGCATCCTCAGCGGGACGGCCGTTGGTCTTGGCCGCTACGAGGTGCAGGTACATAGCATACCGCAGACAGCGCCCGACCTGGCGCGGGATTTCGCCTTGGTCGTTGACGTCGTTGCACCAGCGGAGGTGCAAGGCGAGATGGTGGAGTTCTTTGTCGGGCGGGACTATGCGTTGCAGTTGCCTCTTCCGCCGGAGTATGCGCAAGATGCCTATCGCTGTGAGGGTGTTGCCGGCGTGGTGCCGGCCGGCATGGCCGTGCTGGACGATGCGCGCTGCGTTGGTCAGCCGACCGCAGCGGGCGTCAGCGAAGTGCGCTGTTTGTACCACGACCCCGCGCGTGGCTACCTCGCCGTTGCCTACCGACTCGTGACTTACGCCGAACCGGATGCGGATGCCGATGGGCTGCTCAGCCACCAGGAACTGCTGCAGTTCCTTCATGCCTGGTACGATGTCGGTGGACTGCCCGCCAGTCGCGATGCCGTGATTGGCCAGTGGACCAACAACGGCGTCGAGGCGGGCAGTACCCCCCGTCGCACGGACGTGTCCGCTGTTGCGCCGGTGGACGACATACCCGTCGGGATGGCGACGCCCTGGCGAGTCGGCGTGCAATACCGCAGCGCGGAGGAGCTCCAGGTATTGTACGCGCAGGGGCTGGACATCACGTCCATCCAGGACGGCGTGGTCTGGCTGGAGCTGAGCGATGAACAATGGCAGCAGCTGCAGCAGGACGACCTCGTCCTCGTCGCCAGCGAGTACCTCCTGGCACAGCGGCGCAGCGTCAACTCGCTGTACTTGAGCGACACGGCGATCAATGAGCGGCTTCTGGACCTCGCGGCGCAGAACTGGGACATCTGCCGGCCGGACTACATCGGGCAGTCCACCCTGGGGCGTGACATGCTCGCGCTGCGCCTCGGCGCGCGCGCGGCAGATACCGCGGTCCCGGAGCTGCTGTTGACCGGCGCCATTCACGGTGACGAGCGCCCCGGCGCCATGCTGGCTCTGCGCTTCGCAGAGTATCTGCTGGAAGCCCATGCTGCCGGCGATGAACGAGTGCGCTCGCTGCTGGATAAGGTCGCCATCTGGGTCGTGCCGATGGTCAACCCAGACGGCGTGGCCGCCGTGACTCGGAAAAATGCCAACAATATGGATCTCAATCGGGATTTCCCCGACGGTATCGTGATACCCGGTTTGGGCACCTATGCGGCGGCATCGCCGCTGTATCAGGCTGGCCGGCAGTTGGAGACGCGGGCCTTGATGCGCTGGTGCGCCTCGCGGCGATTCTCCGCGGCGTTGCATATGCACACCGGCGCACGACTGGTGTGTTATCCCTACGGCAATAACGCAGCGGGGATTGTTACGAATTACTACTCGGCTACCCCTGACGACACGCTGTTCCGGAGCCTGGCGGTAAGCTACGCGGTGGCCAACACGGCGATGGCCAAAGGCGACGTTATTAATGGCTCGGCGTGGTACATCTGCGATGGCGAATTCGCCGATTGGCAGTACCGTTATCTGGGCACGCTGGCCATGACCGTCGAATTGATGGGGCCGGATAAGGAAAGTACCAGTTCCTCCCACCTGGAGCGCTTGTGGCAGGAGAACCGCGAAGCGCTGCTGGGCTGGGCGGAGCAGGCCCTTGCCGGCGTCGCCGGACAGGTCCGCGACCGCGCCAGCGGGCGGCCAGTGCCCCATGCGCAGATACGTGTCAGTGGTACGCAGGACACCTTTGGTGACCGCCAGGGGCGTTTCCACCGCACGTTGTCGCCCGGGACGTGGCAGATGACCATATCGGCGCCGGGATATGCCGACACTGTCCACTCCGTTTCAATAGCGGCAGGTGCGACCGCGCAACGTGACGTGGCTATGGACTTGGTGGCGGACTGTTGGCTGGAGCCGCAGTTTGGCCGCTCGCGTTACCTGCCGACATACGCAAACACCCTCGGCTGGCAGTTGCAGGTCAGGACGGCCGACGCTTCGCCGGACGCCTGGATCGTTTCCTGCGCGCTGCCTTCCGGTTGGGCATTGGGCTTGGCCGATGACGGTACGGGCGCCGCTGCCCGGCGCTGGGACGATGCGGCCACGCGTTCGTGGCTGTTTCTGCGCGAAGATAGCCCTGGTGGTGCTCTCGCAACCTTGTCGTTGCGTGGGGTGGACAACCCATCCGCCGATGGCGTGCTTGGATTTACCCTGCGCCGGCATGATTCCAAGCAGGCGTTGCCGCTCCGCCACTGGCTCAGCGCCGAACCGAAAACGGCCGTATTAGCGCTGCGGCCCGGCTGGAATTTTCTCGGTCTGCCGTTGTATTCGCGGGTGACAGCGTCCATTCCCGAGGCGATCGGGCAGCTTTGGCGCTGGACCCCCGCCGGCTATCGCTTGTGCGGCCTTGCCGA
>JAQWBY010000256.1 GCA_028706165.1 Lentisphaeria bacterium
CGGCGGCGTGAATTGCCGCGCCAGCGGCAAGACATGCCGCCATTCTTCTTTGTCTTCTTCGCGGCTTCGCGCCTTCGCGTGAGAATAAATAGCCTTCGCGGCTTCGCGCCTTCGCGTGAGAAAAAAAGCCCCCGTCGCGCCTTCGCGTGAGAAAAAAATAGCGTCTTAAAACCGGCGGCGTGAATTGCCGCGCCAGCGGCAAGACAGGCTGCCATTCTTCTTTGTCTTTGTCTTCTTCGCGTCTTCGCGCCTTCGCGTGAGAATAAATAGCCTTCGCGGCTTCGCGTGAGGAAAAAAGAGGGCGGACACATAGGTCCGCCCCTACGGCGCAACGTTCCAATCGGCAGTGCGTCTACGGCGTTTCGGCGGTGATGGCGACGACGGCTGGTACGGCGCTGCTCAGGCTGGAGCGGATATCCAGTTTGGCGATGGCCTTTTCGGGGTGGGGATTGGTCCAGCGGTATGCATGCAACGCGATCGGCTTGCGGACGGGATTGCCCGCTTCGAGTGCGATCTTGCCCTGCTTGGGCGCGCGGTTTGACCACCAGCTGCCGATTTCCTCGCCGGCGCGACAAGTGATTTCGGTCTGGGTGCCATCCTCGTAATGCAGCACATAGCTGAGCACGGCGGTGCCGGCCTTCGGGTCCCAGCCGTAGGCGTGCAGGAAATAGAGATAACGCAGTTTCTGCCCCACCTCGACGCCGGTGACCTGCCGCGGGAAATAGTCGCGGGCGGTGCCGTAGAGAATGACGGCGCCACGACCGGCGTTGCTCTCGGGGTCGATGATACGGAAGGGCACGCCGGCCAGCGTCACATCGCCCAGGGGCATTGCTGCGAAGTCGTTGCTGCCCTGATCGAACCAGCCGCCTTTGCGGTCGTCGCCCTGCTCGTCGCGGAAATGCATAGTAGCGACTGCGCGCAAATCCAGCGGCCGGCATTTGGCCACGGCGACATCGTCGTAGTTGCGGTCGCGGACAGCGGCGTCACTGCTGGCGCGCAATTTTTCCTGGATAGCCGCCAGCCGTGGTGCATCGGCGGCCTGTGCCTGGCGGAAAAGGTCCTGCTGTTGCGCAGGACCGACGACGGGCCAGGCGGGGGGCGGCGCTTGCCGTTCGAGGGTGAGCAGCACGCGTTCCTGCGGTGGAAGGATCAGCGGGAAGCCCTCACGGAGATCATCGCGGTTCCAGGTCTGCTTGCCGGCGGGAACCAGCAGGCGCTTGCCGACGATATCACGCAGGTAGAATTCGCTATCGTCCTGGACATTGAGCGCGACCCTCACGAGGCGGTGCTGGACCTCGAACATGCTCACCGCAAAGATCATTTTGAAATCGCCGCGGTCGATCAGCTGCAGGTCGGTGCCATTGAGAGGCGCGCCGTCGTCCACGGCCTGCATCGTGCCGTAGCGCTTCACGCCGCGCTGATCCAGCATGGCCACCAGCGCCTGGCCGGAGGCGGGGTCTTTGGCGTCCAGGCGGGCGATGTCGGCGGGCAACCCGGTGAGCTCGTTGCTGTATTCATCCCAGCGGAAGGCATCGACATCAGCGATGACCAGGCCACCGCGGGCGACGAATGCGGCCAGCGCGGGGACGCTCTGCACCCGTGCGTAGTCCGCGCAGGGAAAGACCACCGCTTCGATGTGTGCCGGCAGGGCTTCGAGTTCCTCGTCAAAGATGAATGCCAGCGGGTAATGCGCGTGGAGCACGGCCGAGTACCAGTTGAGCATGCGGCCTTTCAGGTCCATGTCGCGGTCAAAAATGGCCATGGCCTGGGTAGGGTAGGAATGGAAGATGGCCACGCTGGGCAGGCCCGTCCGCGGAAAAGGCAGGACCTGCTCGCGATAGGGCTCCAATTCCTCGCGGAACTGCTTGAAGCCCACCAGCTCCTCGGGCGGCCAGTTGTAGGGATTGAGCATGGACGACGATTTGTAGGACGGGGTGAGCACCACCGCCTTGGCCTGCTCGTAGGTCTCCCATTCCCAAAATCGCTTGTCGAGCACGTAGGTGAAATTGCCTGACGCGCCGTGCATGACCTCGTTCCACAAGGACGTGATCATGTCCTCCTTTTTGCTGGGCACGCGCTGGCTGAATTCCAGCCGGGTGCAGTAATGCTCGTTGTTGACGATAGGCAGCTTGCCCTTTGCCAGGCCCTGGTAGAAATCGCACATGTACCAATGAGCAGAGCTGCCGCGGAGGACCACGGCTTCCATCTCGTCCTTGGCCTTGAGATTGTCGCTGCTGTGGCCGTAGCGCCAGCCACCCTCGGTGGCCAGCACATCCAGCGAGTCCGCCACCACCCGATAGTCCATGAAGCCGTCCCAGAGCGTGAAGGTACTGGACATCTCGGTGAAATAGACATCCGAGCGCTGGTCGACACTGCGAATGACATCGCTGTACTGCCGGAGGATTTCGCCGTAGCGCGCCGCCAGGAACTGCCACCAGTCGGGCCAGAGCCGGCGGTAGTCGCGGAAATTGCTCACCGCGGCCACGTCGTTGAAACTGGTAAAGATGGTCTGCCACTGCGCGTTAGCGCGCGCAATCGTGCCGTATTTCTGCGTCATGCGGCGGGCGAATTCACGCGCGTTGAATGAGCATTGGCAGCCATAGCGCGACTCATTGAAGAGCTCGTAGAGGAAGACATTGCTGCCATTTTTCATGGCCATGCGCGTGCCGCCCAGGAAATAATCGCGGTAGTAGCGATCGCCCTCGGGGTTCTCGGGGCAGAAGGGTATGAAGGCATGCCAGCCGTCGTAGCGCTGATCCAGATCGCGGTGCTTGGCCGCGTTCTCCTCGCGCAGGACGTGGTTGTAGCCGAAGGCGAAATCAATGACGAAGGGCATGTCCGCAAAACCGCGCAGGTAGGTCGCAGCGGCCTCTTCCAGCTGCTGGTAGTTGTCCGGCACACCCAGGCCATAGAGGACCTGCCCCGGCCAGCTGTGCGCGGCGGACATCTGCCCCGAGTTAAAGCCCATGACGTCGAAGACTTCCTTGCTGGGCCCGACTTTGTAGGCGAGGTGGTCGATGTTCAAGACGTTCTTACGCGGCTCGGGGCCCCAGTCCGTGGTGCTCTTGTTGTAAATCCACGGCCCGACCCAGAATTCATACTGGCCCTGATAGTGCCAGGTGCCGTCCTTGATCTGCGGACGTGCGCGGTCATCGCTGGAGTACACGCGCGGGTCTGCGTAGGACGCGCGAAACGCGTCACTCTCGGGCGACGGCGCAAAGCCCGGCGCGGCGGCGGCGACGCCCGTGATGATCGCCAAGTCGGAGAAACTCACCGGCCCCGGCGGGAGCTGCCGTGGCAGGCGCAGGTCGAGCTTGCGCAGGGCCGTCAGCGGCCCGGTCGTGCCTGCCAGCTCAAAGACATAACGGAACTGGCCATTGTCAGGCACGCCAGACGCCAAGCGGTACTCACGGGGCTGTTCCTCGTCGCCATTGTACACACGCAGTATCAACGGCAGATTCAGCGACGACTGGAGACTGAAGCGCAGGTCAGCCAGAGGCACGGCCGACAAGTCAAAACGGCGGTTCAGGTAGCTGGTCTGAAAACTCAGTGTGGGCTCGTAGGCACTCTTTTTGATCTCCAGGTCCAATACCGCCCCGCGCTCCCACTTGCGCCGGAAAGACAGGTTCGGCGTCGGCTTGACGTGCCAGGTCGGCGGCAGCCCCGGCGCCACGGGGAACAGGACGCCGCCGGCCGCGATGGCGACAGGCTCCAGCGCTTTGACCGCGGCGAGTTCCGCGGCCGGGTCAGGCGTTTCCCGGGGCACGTCGTCGCTGGTCAACAGCACATCGTCAAAGTATGCCTCGCCGCGATTGTGGAAGAAGTTGGCGCAGCAGAAGCTCAGGGTCAGCTTGTTGGCATTTTCGGGCACGGGCAGGCGCACCAGCAGCTGCCGCCAGCCGGTTGCAGTCGCGCTGTCCACGTAATCGGCGCCGCTGAAGGCCGTGCCGTCGGCGCAACTGCCGGCGAGAATAATGCCCACGACCTTCGACCGCGAGCTGGCGACCAGCTTGACCCGCACGGCAAAACTGGCGACCTTGCCCGCCAGCGCGCGGATGTCCGCCGGGGGCACGAAGTACATCGCCGTCTGATTCATCTGGCCGGGATCGTCATCCTTGAGATGCCAGGAGTAGTCACCGCTGTACTTCTCCGCGGCACTGCGCTCGAACTGCGACCATGCTGCCTGCTTGTCCTTCGGCTGCAGATACCAGCGCGATGCCGGGCCACAGGGCAGATTTGACGCGTCGTCCCAAGTCTCAAAACCCGGATTGGGAAACAGATTTTCGGCCTGCAACGCACCGGCGACCAACAGCAGGGCCAGCAGTAGGTTCTTGTGTGAATTGGTCATTGTATGGCACTCCTCGGCTCAGATGGGGAAATAAGTCTGTGCAAATATGCGAAAGGGCAAGGTAACGCCGCATCGGCATTTGTCCACGCCCGTTGTCATTTGCGCGCAACCACGCGGCACATTACACTAGGCAATGTTCGTTGTCGAGCTGTCCACGCAGGGTAGGCGCGCTCCACGCAGCGGCGCGCCGAGCAGCTTGCCACCACATCCAGCCGAAGGGACCAGCACATGCACACCCAGAGCATTCTTGAGCCGGCGAGAGAGATCGTTGTCGCCGATCACGTCGATGTCGTCGTCTGCGGCGGCGGCCCCGCCGGCATCGCCGCCGCGCTGGGCTCAGCTCGCGCCGGCGCCCGCACCGTCCTCATCGAACAGCACGGCTGCCTCGGCGGCATCTGGACCAGCGGGCTCCTGCCGTGGTTTCTGGATGTCAACAACAAAAATGGCATCATGCGAGAAATCATGTCCGAGCTGGCCATGCGTGGCGCGCGAGGTGCCACCAGCGACGGCACGCCCAACACAGCCTACGACGTGGAAGAGCTCAAGATGCTGCTGGATGAACTCTGTACCATCGCCGGCGTGACGGTGCATTTTCACACGCGTGTCTGCGCGGCCCAGGTCACTGCCGGCCGCCTCACCCACGTCATCACCGAGTCCTACTCCGGCCGCCGCGCCTTCGCCGCGAGGCAGTTCATTGACTGCACCGGCGATGGCACTCTCGGCGCCCTGGCTGGCAACGGCTTCGACATCGGCCATCCCGAGACCCGCTTGACCCAGCCTATGTCCATGATTGCCCTCGTCACCGGCATCCGCCGCCATGCCATCAAAAATTACTACCGCGACAAAGACGCGGACGGCTGGGCGCCGCCCAAGGAACGCCTGCGCGCCGTTATGGAACGCGGCGGTCATTCGCCGTCCTACGCGCATCCGTCGCTATTCCCCGTCCGCGAAGACCTCTTCATCATGATGGCCAACCACGAATACCAGGTCAGCGCGCTGTCCGCCGAAGACATCAGCGCTGCAACCATCCGCAGCCGCCGCGAAGTCATGGCGCTCATCGCCGGCCTGCGCGCCCAGGGCGGCATCTGGCGCAATGCCCGCGTTGTCGCCACCGCCGCCCAAATCGGCATCCGCGAAGGCCGCCGCCTGCACGGGCAATACACGGTCACCATTGACGACATCAGCGCCGGCGCCCGCTTTGACGACGCGGTCTGCCGCGTCCACTTCGGCGTCGATGTCCATGCCACCAATCCCCACCAAAGCAAGAGCATCGAAAAAGCGCCCGTCAAAACCCAACCCTACGACATTCCCATGCGCGCACTCATCGCCAAGGACGTCGCTGGACTCCTCATGGCCGGGCGCTGCATCAGCGGCGACTTCTGGGCCCACTCCAGCTACCGCGTCACCGGCAACGCCGTCGCCATGGGCGAAGCAGCCGGCAAATACGCCGCC
>JAQWBY010000257.1 GCA_028706165.1 Lentisphaeria bacterium
GTTTTCTTCAGAGGCTTTTTAGTTTTAGCAGCTCATCGTTGAGGCCATAGCGGACCACATCAATGCGGTTGTTATGCTGGGAGACTATGCTACCGGACAGTGCTGGGAGCTGGAACGGGAAAAGGGCTGGGTTGTTCTGGAGTAGTGCCAAGGCAATCTTGGCATCCGGAGTAGCCAATAGTGCTGACTCATAGAGCAGAGCGACCTGGGTGTTGCTAGCTATGGTCAAGGGAGTGGCTTTCGCGTAGCATCCATTGGTATCGGCATCAAGCAAAACCCCCCAGGCGACAAAGGATCGCAAGACGTACTGGCTATAGCGAAAAATTGTCTGCCGGTCACCGTACTGCTCTTTCAGTCGGTGAATGATTTGTGCCTGCGTTACCTGATCCTGCAAAGCCAGCAAGCGCCCTGTTTGACGAGCCACGTTATACCAGAATGGGTAAACCGCTGAGACCATCCCCCAGTGAAGCGACATGGCCATGGATGGGTTGTCGCGCAGGCAGGCTAGTGAAGCATCCCGGAAGGTGATCAACTCGGGTTCAGGCGAAGCCCATATCTTCATCAAGTTATTGACGACAAAAGCACGGGTCATGGCGCTCTGTTTGTGGTCGTTGGCATCGCCGCGTTGTTCAGCGATGAAGTCATGCAGCGCCTGCCGAGTGCCCTTCGTATCAAGTCCTGCCAGAAGAAGCCGGGTTGTTTGTTGCATCCACTCCAGGCGTATCACCTGCTTGATACCAATACTGTTGTGCCTTGCGACTGTCATCGTGCGGCCCTTTCAAGTTTCACGAGAGGCACAATGACTTCCTCAATGGCTATGCCACCGTGGCAGACGGTAGTCGTTCCCTCTGTGGTGAAGGCGTTATATCCATCAGCCAACAGAGGGTAGTACTCATCCGGCAAACCTACCGGCTCCCATTTGCATGCGGTTGGGAATGCTTGGGAAATCTGCTCACGAAGTTCCTTTGTTGGATACACGCGGACGCGTTCCCCTCGTGTCTCGGCAACCGATCCTTCTTTGGGGCTGCCCCGGCCAACACATTCGATATTGCCATGATCAGCTGTCAACCAGACATCAAAGCCACGGTCAAGCAGCTGTTCAACTAAAGCGGCAAGGAAATCCATCTGCAACCACAATTTAATCTGATTGTGCATGCCCGTGGAGCCAAGTGTCATGCCGTGCATGATTGCGTCCACCTTGTCCACAACCAGCCCCACCACCTTGGTCTTGTCCGAGCAGTGGGCAGAGTCGAGTATGTCCGCCGCATTGCCTTCGCCAAGGCCACGCTGGTAAATGACATCCGTCCGAGGAACGCCATGTTCTTCCCAAAACTGCTTCCAGAGCTTCCCGTCGTAATCAGTTGACTTGATGGATGAGGGGAAAAAGAACGGCTGTTTTCCCGCAAAAAGTGACTGTCGAGACACCGAGGTCAGCGTGGGAATCCAGGCGAACAGAGCGAATTCACGTATAGTCAGGTGGGCATCCCGTGATTGCAGATACTGGCGCACAGGCACCCACTGGTCCAGCGCCATACCATCGAGCACAATCAGGGCAACTCGGCGGGTGCTGCTATCTTCCATGTCCCGTGCCAGACGCCGGGGCACATGATGAAGCATAGCTGGTGGACTTGGGGGCAAGCTGATCAAGCTGGAGTAATGGGTGGAAAGCCAATCAGCAAAAGTGGCATTGACAGTCTTGCCAAACGCCTTTTGCCGTGCGTGGGATTCGGCATCTGGTTTGGAATGGATCAGCGATGACAGTTCAGCCCATTTCAGGGCGAAGGCAGTCCAGTCCGTGTGACCGGCATCCCTAGCGGGTAGACCATTCTCGACCAGATCAAACAGGCCGGTAATTCGCAACTGGTCATCTTCCATGCTGGACGTGGCAATGCCGCTGCGGATCCACGAAGCATCGCCGAGTTCAATGCCTGTGGCCTTGACCGGGGTGAGCTTTCTCTCCAGGAACAGATTGTCGATGTAGACCTTAATGTCCTGGTGGTCGAAGGGCAGCTGCGCAGGACCAAGAAACTTGAGGCCGTATTCCGACCCATCATCCTGTATCTGGTCTTTCTTCGCAGAAGTTTCCCCTGGCGAGTTGGCCTTGCCAAGTCTATCAAGAAATAATGGCCAGCGCTCCTGCAGGAACGAGTAGAAAGCAGCGTCGTCCAAGATGATTTCCGAGAGTGGCCAGGCTTTGAACTGGCCGTGGGCATTGAGATTCTGGATGAGTCTCTCGGCCAGCACCTGTGGAAGCTGAAGCTTGCCGTAATGCACACGGAGCAACATGTGAAGAAGCCCCACATCATTCGTAATCAATTCCGCTGCTATGCCGAAAACATGGCGGAGGATGAAGTCCTTGGTGGCATTGTCTCCCAAGTATTCCGGTTGATAGGTGCATTGCGCATCGTAGAGGCAGTCAAGCGTTCTGCGGTCGAGCTGCTCAATGACCGGGTAGCTCAGTTTGGGAAATAGCTCACCTAGGTTGAATGACAGCCTGCGGCCAGCTTGCAGAAGGTCGTAGGGCAGGCAGTCCAATTCAGTGTTCTGCAAGCGGAGAACCACTACCAGATCGGTCTGCTCGCCGCGATCCCAAAGCGAGCGGTATTGACACTCATAGGCATAGCGGAATTCAACCGGGTCGGTGAACTCAATCAGAGCAAAGCCGCGCTCCCGCAGCTGCAAGAGCAGCTTTTCCTCGGTCAGCAGGCCATCCGGATCCGCCACGAGAGTCAGCTTACTGACGTTCGGAACGAAGTCGTTGAGAATGGCATCTCGCCAATCTGGCGAATGCGTGATGGTTGTTGATGAGTTGCTGGCCATATCGTGGTACTCCCGGCGTTGCCACCGCCGTAACATTTTCAGTAGATTGCCCCGATCCGTGTGGGGACTCGAGCTTGCACCATTCTCGCGTCATTAAGAGCCCGGTTGCAGCTGGAAAGCGAGGAGGAGGCGCATCTCCGGTGCAAGCTGTTGTGCAGCAGCCAACGCTGCTTGCCATTCACATTCTTCCTGGTCGAGAGCCTTCAGGCGGTGTTGGCGCACTTCCTGCAGGCCCACTCTGCTGATGGCATTTCGGCGTGAGGCAAAAGAGACTACGCCGCGTTCTTTCTCATGGTCAATGGCGTGAAGGTGGTTTTGCCTCAGCTTCTCAAAAACGTCTTTGCCCGCTTGTTCAGCTGCTTGCTGCAGACCGATAAAGTTCGCGACAGCCTCTCCCTGTTCCGTCATGCCGAGGATATTGACTGTGCCCATCAGGAGCGAATCCCAGATAAAGCGAGCAGTTGGCATAAATAACTGGCCATCCGTACTGACGAAAACGGCCACATATCCTCGCGTCAGCAGTGGGCTGCGGAGCTGCTGGGTGTTGGCATGCAGACCTGATTGCAGACGAATCTCATACAGTCCCCAGGCGCCAGCAACCTCTGCGGGAAGTCCCGACAAGGCCACGCGGGGCATGGGTTGCCCCGAGCTGACCTGCGGTATATCCAAGGCGAGTGAACGGATGCGGCGATCTTCAAGGTTGAGCAGGCAAGTGTCGGGATTCAGGCTTGCCTCATTGCTGCTGAATACACAGGCTTTTTGCATTTCGCCATTCGGCCATACCAGTGACCAGCCCTCAAGCGTTTTTTCTGCCCGACCGCCATGGAGCTGGATGTAATTCACGGCCATCCTCTCGATCCACGCAGGCAGTGGATGCTGTCGCAACGTCTCTGCGGCTTCGCAATCGACAGTCTCTGTCAGGCCATAGATCGGGCTTTGCTCGCGTATGATGGTAAGGTCCTGGTCTATGTCTGCCAGCAGTTGCTCGACTTCACCCTCGACATCGCCATCCTGCATGACGACACGAGTCATCATTTGCTCGTAGCGTTCTGACGCAGCCGGCGTTTCCAGCACGTCGTTGGTCTTGTCAATGCCTGTTTCTTCGCGAATCACGGCCAGTTTGTGCTCAATGACTTCCACTACCCGCGATTCCACCGAGTTGAGGAAGACAAAATTGAAGGCCCGAACAATCTTGTCCTGGCCAATTCGGTCAACGCGGCCGATGCGTTGTTCAATCCGCATGGGATTCCAGGGCAGGTCGTAATTGAGCACGACATGTGCGCATTGGAGGTTCAGGCCTTCGCCACCGGCATCCGTTGAAATCATGACGCGGGCTTCTTCAGCGAAAAGACGTTGCGCTTTCTTGCGTTCGTTCATGTCCATGGAGCCATTGATTGAGGTGCAGGCAAAGCCACGATTCTGCAGAAATTCCAGCAGCATGTCCTGGGTGCCGATGAATTCAGTGAAGATCAGCAGTTTGAGCTGGTCGTCTTTTTCCTCGACCTGCAAGCGGTATATCAAGTCCAATAGCTGCAATGCCTTGGCATCCGGCCCTTTGTTCTCCACGAGTTGGGCCATGGAAAGGAGGAGGCGCACTTGTTCAATCTCGTTCAGACGTCCAGGCTCATTGACGTTGATCAACTCATCCAGCAGTTCCTGCCCGGTCATGTCTTCGTAGTCTTCAATGACGAGATCGACTTTTGAGCGCTCTTGGCACGCCATCGCTTCAAGACGTTGCAGGCGGCGTTCCAATGTCGTACGGATGGCATGGGTACTGGAAGTGGCAATGCGCTGCAAGAGGATCATCAGGAAGGCCACGAAAGTCGAGCGGTCCTCAATGGCGAGGTTGTAGCCATGCTTGGCATAGTCGGTGACATTCTGATAGAGTAACTCCTGCTCTGGAAAGTCGGTCAAGTCAACCGTGAGCGTCTTGGTCATACGAGGCTTGAACAGAGGCTTGCCGTCAGCGGTTATCGCCTGGCGTTTCTCGGTCCGAATCACATAGGGCGCCACCCGTTCACGTTTGATGCTGTCGACATCGGGAAAGATCATTGGATCAAGCAGCCCCATCAGGCGAGCAAAGGCATCGGTTTTTCCCTGATGAGGCGTTGCCGAGAGCAGTAACAGGTAAGGCGATGCTTCCGACAAGCCCTGCCCCAGTTTAAAGCGTGCCACCAGCTCACTGGTGCCGCCAAAGCGGTGTGCTTCGTCAATGATGATCATGTCCCACTGTGCGGAGATCAGACGCTCGAAGCGATCGCGATTGTAGTTCTGGACTGTCTCCTTTGACCAGCCACGGCGCCGACCCAGCGGCTTGAAGGCATCGGTAGTAATGATCGCCTGAGAGAAATTGAGCCAGGGATTACGCTCGAGCTCCGATTGCGCCCCCGGCTGCAGGCGTTCATAGGTCTCAAGATCGGATGCGTTGATCAGCGTGAACGGCTCGGCGAAATGAGTGTCCATTTCTGCCTGCCACTGCAACGCCAGGCTCTTAGGAGCCACAACCAGGGTCCGGCGAACAAGGCCCCGCAGTTTGAGCTCACGCATAATCAGCCCGGCTTCAATGGTCTTGCCGAGTCCCACTTCGTCGGCAAGCAGATAACGCACGCGACCAGCCTGGCCCTGAGATGTCGCTTGATCGCCAAAAATGGCCCGTGACAGCGTGTGCAGCTGATGCGGCAATGGAATGACCCGAGACTCCATCGGCGCAAGCAATACCGGCGCATCACCCTCAACGGCGCTGGGAACGACACGAGCAGTCTCAAGGACTTCTGCCACTTTGGCCGCTGCGGCGACATAGGCAAGACGCCGTGACTCCGTTTCGGGCCGCTGCTCATGCGCATGCAAGGGCCGTAAAGCCGAACGTGGTATCCGCGCCACCACGTTCTGGTCCGGCAGCCATATCTGACAGACCGCTTCCCCCCACAGGGTCTGCTCATCAATCACCTTGCAGGCACTGCTGTGAATCGTG